>JBGTEH010000471.1:0-6461 GCA_041747915.1 Ilumatobacteraceae bacterium | reverse complement strand
GGCGGCGCGAGCCGGCCCGGGCGGTGGCGACGTCGGGATCGGCATAGTGTCGCCGATGCGCGGCTTGCGAACGAGCGCCTTCTCGGCAGCTTCCGCCGAGGCTCGTCCCTCGCCCATCGGCTCGGGAAGCTCGACATCGTTGCGGTCATCGTCGCGTTCATCGTCGCGTTCATCGTCTCGGCCATCATCGAGACCGTCCTCGTCTGCGGCGTCGTGGCCTTGACCGGCGCCGCGTCGCTTCTGGCCGCCGCGCGTACCGCGGCGGCGACGATTGGCGCCCAACGGAAAATCGCTCGAGGACTCAGCCGATGTCGACGACACCTCGGGCGAGCGATCGCCAGATGCGGAACCATCGACACGTTGTGTCGCGCTCGGCGCCCGCTCGATCGGGACGGTCGGCGCTCGATCAGTTGTGGTTGTCTCGGCCGCCACCTCGGCGGGAATGTCGGTCTCGGAGTGATCCATGGTGGAGGGTGTCCCTTCTCGGGAGAGCAGCGAACGACGCGCTCTCCCCAACGGGGGCCGTCCGCGCTGTGCGGTGGGTCCCGGTTGCTCGTGATGGGCGCGGCCGGCGGTCGCCGGCCGCGCAACGACGTGTCGCCCCCAGGCGAACGTTTCGACTCGTACGTGAACCGACCCGACTGCGCTGATCGCGCAACCGCTCATGGGGGATGAGTCTGTCGAAGTTGTTCACTGGGTCCACAATTCTAGGTGCTCCGCGCCCTTGCGGAGCGATGTCGGTGGAAATTGTCGCCTCGCCGCGATCAGCGCATTCGTCGCATGTGGACCGACTGCACCAGTCCGAACATCGCGAAGTACACGATCAATCCCGACCCTCCGTAGGAGATGAACGGCAGCGGGAGGCCCGTCACGGGCATGATCTTCAATGTCATTCCGATGTTCTGGAACGTTTGCCACAACACCATCGTGAACACACCGGCGCACAGGTACGTGCCGAGGATGTCGCGCGAGAGATGCGCGATCCTCCAGATTCGAACGAGTGCGACCCCGATCAGGCCGAGCACCACGGCGGAGCCGACCAGCCCGAATTGCTCACCGATCGCGGCGAACGGGAAATCGGCCCACATCACCGGGATGTCGCGGCCATTGGTGAGCGGACCCTGTAGCCACCCCTTTCCCCAGACACCACCAGTTCCGATCGCGCGCATCGCGTTCTCTGCCTGGTAGAGGTCGTCGGAGTTGGCCGCTGCGGGGTTGACGAGCGACCTGATGCGCGCCGCCTGGTAGCTGTTGACGAGGCGACCGACGAATGCTGCCAGCACGGTGGTCACCGAGAGCAGGGTGATGAGCACGATGTAGCGGGCCTTGGCGCCGGCTACGAGGAGCACGCCCATCGCCATCGAGACGAGCACCGACGCGGAACCGAGGTCGGGCTGGATGATGACCAACACCGCTGGCGCTCCGACGATCATCAATCCGCCGAGGAACCGCGGGTACGACACCTCGTCGCTGCGCTCCTCCGCCAGGTAGGTGGCCAGCATCAGCAGCGTCGTGAACTTGGCCATCTCTGCGGGCTGGAAGTTGAACGGCCCGAGGTCGAACGAGATGCGGTCCTCGCCGGACGCGATGCCGAGGAGGAACAGCAACGACAAGATGACCAGCGTGAGGCCGTACAGGAATCGGGCTCGGTCCTTCCACCACTCGTAGTCGACCGACATCACCAAGAACATCACGACCGTGGCCATGATCGCGAACACCACTTGACGGGTCGCGAACGCGTACGGATCGTCCTCGAGTCGTGTTCTCGACGCCGAGAAGACCACGAAGCAACCCATCACCGTGAGCGTCGCTTGCACCGCGAGCAGGACCCAGTCGACGTTGCGGCTCGGCGCCGCGGGGCTGGCACCGATGTTTCCCAGACCGGAGTCGGGTTTTCGCGAGAGGAAGGAGGTCGCCACCGCTACTCGATGCCGTCGACGCCGTCGAACCGGCCGTTGAAGCAGGTCGTGTCGGCGAGCTGGACCGGCGTCGCTGCTGCGTTGGTGCTCGTGTCGAGCTGGTCGGACAAGACGACTGGATCGGAGCGATGGAGACCCGACATTTGTAGGAACATGCACTTCACGACCGGTCCGGCCGCCTGGGAGCCGTACCCGGCCTTCTCGAGGTATGCCGACACCGTGTACGGCCGAGCGGGGTCACGGCTGTACGCAGCGAACGCCGACGAGTCGTTCCATGGATAGTTGCCGGCTCCCTGCGCCGTGCCCGTCTTGCCCGACAGCGGAATGGCGTCGGAGGGGTAGTAGTAGAAGAGCTTCTCGCCGGTGGTGGAGTGATACGTGTCGCTCGTGGTCCCCGGTCCGGTGATCACGCGATGCAGACCGTTGTCGATCTCCTGCCAGATCTCATCGGTCATCGGGATCTGGCGAATCACCTCGCCCGACACATTGGCCGGTTGGGCGAGCCTCGCTTCGGACAGATCGACGTAGCCCTGGGTGGGTGAATCCGGCACCCCCGGTTCCCACACCGCCTTGATGATCTCGGGCTTCATCAGGAAACCCTTGCTGGCGATCGTCGAGTAGCCCATCGCCAGTTGCAGCGGCGATGCCGACAGCAGGCCCTGGCCGATCGCCAACTGAACGTTGTCGCCGGTGAAGTAGTTCGATCCCTCGGCCTCGCTGATGACGCCGCGTTCGGCGTACTCCGCCTTGAGCGCGGCATCGGGCACCGTGCCGTCGAACGCATACGGCAACTCGATGCCGGGGTCAGATCCGAACCCGAACTGGCGAACTTCTTCTTGCAGCACCGGCTGGGAGTCGTTGGTGGTCATGATCAGCTCACCGATGCGGTAGAAGAACGCGTCCGACGAGACCGCGAGGGCAGTCTCGACATCGACAGCGCCGTACACGCATGGACGGCCGGTCCCGCTGCATGTGGCGTTCCGATACACACACCTGACGAGGCCGGAGTTGCATCGGTCCTCCTCGACGGACTCCATCCGATACGCGCCTTCGTCGCGGTAGTAGTCGTTCGTGGTCAAGAGACCGTTGTCGAGCGCAGCGAACGCGGTGAACGGTTTGAACGTCGAGCCGAGGTTGTAGCGGCCCTGGATGGCCCGGTTGACGAGAATCGACTCATCGGGATCGATCGGCTCGCCGTTGGCATCGACCGACGGGAAGACCTGCTCGAACTTCCCGTCGCCGAGATCGGCCTCGAACCAGCGATTGTCGAACGTGGGAGCGCTGGCCAGCGCGATGATCTGGCCGTTCTGGTAATTCTGGATGACCACGGATCCGGCCGGCGCCTTGTACGGAACCTCTTCGGGATACTCCGGAAAGACACGTTTCTCGAAGTTCGTCTCCGGATCGAGGGGGTTCGCCGCAGTCACCTGCTGACGCGCCCGCAGCTGCGTCTGAAGTGCCTGTTCGGCGAACTGTTGCTGATCGAGGTCGATCGTCAACTGGACGTCGTTGCCCTTGATCGGCGGCGTGCGCTCGACCTCACGCACGATGCGATTCGCGTTGTCGACCTCGTAGGTGACCGAACCCCACTGACCGTGCAGGGCGTCCTCCATGCTCAACTCGACACCGAACTGACCGATGCGTTCGTTCAGGTAGTAGCCGAGCCCCTCGTAGAAGTCCTTCGACTCCGCCGTGATGCGACCCATGTATCCGACCACGTGACTGGCGAGCGGGGCGTACGGATACACGCGCCTCGACTCCTCGATGATCGACACGCCGGGCAAATCCTCCACACGCTCCTCGATGGCGATGGCAGTGCGCTCGTCGAGATCCTCGGCAACGGGCATCGGCAGGAATGGGCTGTAGATGCCACTCTGGTACCGGGCCTCCATCTCCTCGATCGGAACGTCGACCCAGCCCGACAGGCGTCGGAAGATCTCGGTGCGGTACGTCAAGCTGCGGATGATGCCCCATTCGACGGCCACGGTGAGTACTCGATCGTTGTCGGCGAGGATGCGGCCCTCCGCGTCGAAGATGCGGCCGCGTTCGGGCAGCAGCGGCACGGTACGCAACTTGGTCTGATTGACCTCGGCCTGAAGGCTTTCCTGCTCGACGGTCTGCAGGAACCACAGCCGGGCACCGACGAGCCCGAAGAGCAGCATGCCCACCAGCGCCAGCACTCCGAGGCGGGCGGCGCGCTTGTCAGCAGCCACTGCGGGCCTGCGCGTCGACGGGGGCGGAACTCAACATGACATACCAGTGTGCATGTTACAAACGTGTTGCGGTGCGCGGGCGGAGGTGAGCATCGACGGGTGGATTCTCACCAGGTTCACACACGTCGTCGACCGGGTTGTGAAGCTGCTTCAGGATCGGCTCAGGCCTACTTCACGCGGCTCACGCAGGGTCGCCGGGGATCGGCTTCGACCACTCGGGTCGCTTCATGCGCAGACACCATCGGGCCAGCGGCACGAGCACCGGACTCATGATGGCCGACGAGATGACCACCACTGGTACCACGAGTGTCAGTCGATCCTGGAACGGTGCCGGCTCGCCGACGAACAGGCGCACGACCGGGATCATCAGGGCGCCAGCCCCGGCGCCCAGCCCGGTGAACAGCGCATTGAGCCACCACTGCGGGTCGGCCGCGACGAGCGCGAGCAGCCCGCCGACGGCACCTGCAATCGTCATCGCAGTGGCGGTCGATCCGAGCGGGGTGCCCTCGGCGAGGTCGAACATGATTCCGAACACGAAGCCCGCAAGCGCGCCGCGCTCGCTGCCTCCAGCCGCTCCAGCCGCCGCCGCCATGGCCAACATCAGCTGGATGATGACACCGTGCACCTGCAGTTCGACGAAGATCGTGCGCTGCAACGCCAACAACACGATGCCGACCGGAATCAGCCGGACCAACGGCCCCTGGACGAACGCGGCGAACATCAGTCGGCCCGTCGACGTGCGTCGCCGTTGCTCACTGGCCGATTTCGGACAGCGGCTTGTACAGCACGACCCGTACGAAGTTGAGGCGGGCGAGGTCGGCGTTGAGTCCGATGTCCAACAGGGGACCGCCCGACCCCGGACGATTGGCCCGGTTGAGTACCCGGCCGACGGGAATCCCGGGGGGCGCGAGGCTGGTGGAGCCGCCCGCAGTCTCGACCAGGTCGCCGACTTCGAGTTCGGCGAGCGAGGGTGAGTCCTGAACGAAGCGGATCTGAGGCAGGCGGAGTCGACCACGCCCTTCGAGCGCGCCGTACTCCTTGTCGATGATCGGCACCGTGGTCGAGGTCGTCGTGGTGGTCGCTGACCGGGGCGCGGCGTCGGTCACGGTGGCGTCCACGTCGTCGGCAACCGAATCCTCGGGCACCGAACTGTCGGCAACGGAATCCTCGGGAAGTGAATCTGTCGTGTTGAACGCCTCGTCCAGCGCGAGGATCTCCGCCTCGGTCAGTCGGCGACCATTGGCATCGACGAACGGATCGCCCGACGTGGCGCCGGGCAATGTGGTGGCCGGAACCGGAAGCCCATCGGGGCCGGTGACGCCCGGTACCAATGCGGTCGGGATGGTGGTCGTCGTCGTCGTGGCAGCGTCGACGACCTGCTGAGGATCGAGACCCGACGGTGTCGTGTTCGTCGGTGTGGAATCCAGCGCCTGATCCGACGACGTGACCTTCACGGCAACGCTGTAGCGGGCGTCGGTGACCAGCATCACGCGAGCGGAGTTCGTGGACACCTGGGTGACCTTTCCCACCAAGCCCGCCTGGTTGACGACCGGCATCCCGATCTCGATGCCACTGCGCGACCCCTTGTCGATCTCGATCACCTGGTCGAGGTTGTTCGCTGCGTAGCCGACGACCCGAGCGACCTCGGTGTCGATGCCCGACAACGACGGCAAGCTGTAGAGCGCCTGCAGTTCCTTGCCCTCGATCACTGCTGCTTCGGCGGCCGCCTGCGTCCCGATGAGGCGATCCACCTGTTCTTGCAGCGCCAGGTTCTCGCGCTCGAGGTCGTCGTAGCCAGCGATGCCCCGCCACGCCCGTTCGATCGGATTCGTCACGACGTTGGTGGCGGACTCGACGGGTTCCATCACGAACGAGAACCCGTTGCGCATCGCGTCGAGCACCGGATTGCCCCGCAGATCGAGCGTCAGCAGAAGAGCCGTGGTGAGCAGTAGCGCGAGGATGACACGCTTGCGCCCGACGGAATAGATGGCCATGGTGAGAGCTGGCGGCGCGAGTGGGCGACGGTCAGTCCTCGCCGCCGAGCGACATCAGGCCGCGCATGGCGTCGATGTTCTCGAGGGCCCGGCCGGAGCCGATCACCACGCTGTAGAGGGGCTCGTCGGCGATGCGGATCGGCATGCCGGTCTCGTGCGTCAGTCGTTGGTCGAGTCCGCCGAGCAGGGCGCCTCCACCGGTGATCGTGATGCCGTCTTCCATGATGTCGGCCGCCAACTCGGGAGGCGTCTTGTCGAGGGTGGTCTTCACGGCGTCCACGATGGCAGAGATCGGCTCGGCCAAAGCTTCACGAACCTGTTCGGTCGTCACTTGA
>JBGTEH010000470.1:0-3641 GCA_041747915.1 Ilumatobacteraceae bacterium | reverse complement strand
GGCCCCCCGCGAGATCAACATCGAACTCGCGGAAGGCGCCGACCGTGAGGAACTGAAGTCGCGCGTCGAGGCCGCCCTCGCCGGCGCCACCGACGTGCTGTGGATCACCGACAAGCGCGGCAAGGACGTGGCGATCCCGTCGGCGAAGATCGCATACATCGAACTCGGCTCGTCCGACGGCGACCGCAAGATCGGCTTCGGAGGCTGACGCTGGGCCCCATGGGTCGGCCAGGGCTGCTGGACCTCGACCTCGTCTGGGTCACGGGAAAAGGAGGCGTCGGCAAGACCACCATCGCGGCATCGATCGCCGAGGTGGCGGCCCGACACGGCCGCCGAACGCTGGTGTGCGAGATGGATGCGAAGGGTGCGCTCGCCAACGCCTTCGACGTCGGCGAATTGCGCTTCGAGCCGACCGAGGTGTCGCCAGGGCTTCACGCCATGGCGATGAACACCGAGGATTCGCTCCGCGAGTACCTGCGGCTGTTCGTTCGCATTCCGCTGCTCGGACGCATCGGCCCCTTGGCGTCGACGTTCGACTTCGTCGCTGATGCGGCGCCTGGCGTGAAGGAGATTCTCGGGGTCGGCAAGCTCTGCTACGAAGTCCGCGAACGCCACTACGACCTCGTCGTGGTCGATGCCGAAGCCAGTGGACACATCGTCAGCCAGATCGGTGCGCCGAAGGTGATCGCCGACCTCGTGCAGGTCGGCCTGGTCCGCGACCAGACCACCTGGATGCTCGACATCCTCGACGACCCGATGCGCACAGGTGTCGTCGTGGTGACCACACCCGAGGAAATGCCGGTGACGGAGACCATCGACCTGCTCGGACGATTGCGCACCGAGACCGGCGCTCATGCATCGGCGGTGATCGCCAATCGCGTACTGCCGGCGATGTTCAATCGGCGCGAGCAGACACTCGTCGATCGGGTCGACGACGTGATGGACCTGCTCGTCGACGCCGCTGGCGACGCGGTGACGACTGTGGTCGCGGCCGCGCGCATCACCGAGATGCGTCGCAGCACCGGGGCCGAGCATCTCGACCGCCTGCGCGAGTGGCTGCGTGCGAGCGATGATGTCGCCGAGGGCCTGCCCATCATCACCGTCCCCGAACTGTTCTCGAGAGGATCCGGTCCGCGAGTCGTCTCGCTCGTCGCCCAGGCTCTGACCGACGAACTCGATCCCGAACCGCCGGCGACCTCGGCGCGCAATGTCTGAGCTCGACAATCTCCTCGCCAGTCGCGAGATGATCCTCGTCGCGGGTTCGGGTGGCGTCGGCAAGACCACGATCGCTGCCGCGCTCGGCATCGCCGCCGCGCGACGTCAGAAGGCGCGCGTCCTCGTGATGACGGTCGATCCCGCTCGCCGCCTGGCGACCGCTCTCGGGCTCGACGAGTTCGGCAACACGCCGGTGCAGATCGATCCGAAAGCGTTCGCAGCCGAGGGTGTGACCGTGCGCGGCGAGGTCTGGGTGGCGATGCTCGACACGAAGGCGGGCTGGGACGAACTGATCACGCGACACGCTCCCGACGACGCCACCTGCGATGCCGTGCTTGCCAATCCGCTGTACGAGAACATCACCCGACGCTTCGTGCACAGCCACGAGTACCTGGCGATGGAACAACTGCACGACCTGCACGCGCGAGGTGAGTTCGACCTCGTGATCGTGGACACGCCTCCGTCGCGCAATGCGCTCTCGATCCTCGACGCACCCCAACGCATGATCGAGTTCTTCGGCAGTCGGCTGCTTCGTTGGCTCACCGTGCCCTACCGGTCACGCCTCTTCACAGTGGCGTCGAAGCCGTTCTACCAAGTGGCCGATCGCATCCTCGGGTCGCGTTTCCTCCAGGACATCGCCGACTTCTTCGTGCTGTTCCAGGCAATGGAGAGCGGGTTCGTTCGGCGGGCGAAGGAGGTCGAGGCACTCCTGCGCGACCCTCGCACGGCATTCGTCGTGGTCACCACCCTCGAAACCGCTCCTAGCTACGAAGCGCGGTTCCTCGCCCGTTCGCTCGTCGGGCGGGGCATGTCGCTTGGTGCGATCGTCGCCAATCGGGTACTGCCGTCCGGTCTGGCGGATTCGGCCGCCGCCGAGAGCGCGGCATCCTTGCTCGAACACGCCGACGGCGACCTGGCCGACGCGATAGCGGCGCAACTCGATCGGCCGCGCAAGCAGGTCAACGCCGTGCTCACACGGATCGCCGCCCGCTTCGACGATGTCGCCATGGTGGCCGCTCGGGAGTCCGACCGACGGTCGGAACTGGCCGACCTGGCCCCGCTGTTGCTGGCTGTGCCGTGGCTCGCCGGTGACATCCACGACCTCGCCGGCCTCGATGTGTTGGCGGGTCACCTGCGCGCTGGCGGATGATCGGGCAGAATCAACGTCGATGACCTCTCTTGCCGAACTGGCCCGCGAGCACACCGCGCTCGATCGCGACGACATCGATCACCTGCATCGCCTGACCGCCGAGTGGGCCTTCCTCGCCGATCTCTGCTTCGCCGACCTGTTGTTGTACGTTCGATCAGCTGCGGGCAAGTGGCTGATCGTCGATCAGGTTCGACCGGCAACCAATCAGACGATGTACGCCACCGACTACGTGGGATCGTGGGCAGACGGCGGTGAGGCGGCACTCATCGAACAGGCCGCGACGACGGGTGAGCGGTTCGAGGGAGCGATCGAGATCGATGCCGGCGGCGACGAGGTGAATCGTGCGCGCATGCTGGCCATGCCCGTGCGGCGCGACGGTGCGATCATCGCCGTGCTGTCGAAGGAGTGGAAGGTGCGAGCGGGTCGACCATTGGGCGAACTCGAGCGCAACTACTCGTTCATCTTCGAAGAGTTCGCCCAGATGGTCGAGGTCGGCACGTTCCCGTTCAGTGGACGTGTCGCCGATTCGAGCGCGGCACCGCGCGTGGGAGACGGCGTGCTCACGCTCGACGCGACCGGAACGGTCACGTACGTGTCGCCCAACGCGAACTCGGCTCTCCATCGCGTCGGTATCCAAGCGAACCCCGTCGGCATGCGCTTGGCCGAACTCGGATTCCACGATGGACCGGTTCGCCAGGCGTTCGAGCGGCGTGAGCCGATCGTCGAGGAGTTCGAACAGGGTTCCGACGTGACACTGCTGTGCCGTTGCGTTCCGCTCGTGAGCAAGACCGACGGCGGTCCCGAGATCACCGGCGGGCTGGTGCTCGTGCGCGACGTGACCGAACTGCGCAAGCGTGATCGGCTGTTGCTGAGCAAGGATGCCACGATCCGCGAGATCCATCACCGAGTCAAGAACAACCTGCAGACGATCTCGTCGTTGTTGCGGTTGCAGTCGAGGCGGCTGACCAATCCAGAAGCGAAGGCGGCCGTCGAGGAGTCGGTACGGCGAATCCGCACGATCGCACTCGTTCACGAGTCGTTGTCGCGTGAGCCGGGCGAGGACATCGCGTTCATCGAGATCGTTCGGCCGCTGCTGCGCCTCGCCGAGGAGAGTCTTCAGTCACCCGATCGTCCCGTTCGTTTCGGGGTGAGCGGCGACGGCGGCCGGATTCCGGCCAACACCGCGACACCGTTGTCGGTCGTGCTCACCGAGCTGCTGCAGAACGCCGTCGATCACGGGTTCCCGGAGGGGAGCGGTGGCGGCGATGTCAACGTG
>JBGTEH010000469.1:0-1545 GCA_041747915.1 Ilumatobacteraceae bacterium | reverse complement strand
GGAGAACGCCCCCTTCCACGCGGGCAGCGTGCGCTCGATGCGTTCCTCCCAGGTCTGTCCGCCGGCGCCGGCGAGCATGAGGGTGAACACCTCGGAGTCACTCGTGGCCGTGAGACCGAAGCCCTTGTTGAGCAGCTCTTCGCGCAGCGCCGGTGCATTCACGAGGTTGCCGTTGTGGGCCAGTGCGAGTGGCCCGTGCATCGTCTCGACCAGGAAGGGTTGGATGTTGCGCTCGGCGTTCGAACCGGTCGTGGAGTAGCGCGTGTGGCCGATGGCGTGGTAGCCGTTGAGCGGAGCGAGCGCTTCGGGCGTGAAGACGTTGGCAACGAGGCCGGCTTCCTTGTGCACCCGCGCCCGGCGGCCGTCGCTGACGGCGATACCTGCGGCCTCCTGGCCTCGGTGCTGCAGAGCGAAGAGTCCGAAGAACGCCAGCTTCGCGACGCCCTCGCCGTGCGGCGTCGAGATGCCGAGTACACCGCACTCGTCCTTCGGGCTGTCGTCGGTGGGCTCGGCAGTGACGGCGAGTGTGCGTCGCATGGTGGTCATGTGATCTCCAGTGCCGCAACAGCGGCTTCGATCCGTGGCCCCGCAGGGTAGACGCCCGCCACGAACGGGCTCCCGGTCAGGCGCTCGTAGGCGTTGACGTAGCGCGCCGAGGTCGCCGCCCACACGTCGTTGGGCAGCTGCGGGATCGCTCCGTCGCCGGAGTACCCCGCGTCGATCAAGTGGCGGCGCACGACCTCTTTGTCGAGACTCTCGGGCTCGTGGCCCGCGCTGAGGCGCTCGTCATAGCTGTCGGCAACCCACCAGCGCGACGAGTCAGGCGTCAAGACCTCGTCGATCAACATCAGTTGACCCGCCGAATCGACGCCGAACTCGAACTTCGTGTCGGCGAGGATCAAGCCCGCCTCGCGACCGCGACGGGCTCCTCGCTCGAACAGCGACAGCGCCGCTGCCACAGCGGCTTCCCACAGGTCGGTCCCGACCAGGCGGCGATCGGTGACCTCGCTCGACGACAGCGGTTCGTCGTGCGACCCTGCTTGTCCCTTGGTGGTCGGGGTGACGATCGGGGTGGGCAGGATCGTGTTCTTGTGGAGGCCATCGGGGAATCGATGGCCGTCGATCGTGCGGGCGCCCGCCGCGTACCGGGTCCACAGGGCGGTGTCGGTCACGCCCGTGATGTAGCCGCGGACGATCACCTCGACGGGCAGCGGGGTGGCCTCGTGGGCAACGAGCACGTTCGGATCGGCCAGCGCGATCGCGTGGTTCGAGACCAGATCGCGTGTCTGTGCGAACCACCACCAGGACAACTGGTTCAACACCTGGCCCTTGTACGGCACGCCGGCGATGATCCGGTCGAAGGCCGAGAGACGGTCGGTGGTGACGAAGAGGCGCCGACGGTCAGGGAGGGCATAGGACACGCGCACCTTGCCGTCGCGCCGTTCCGGGAGGTCCAAGTCGATGTCGAGCAGTGGCTCGGGCAGCGCGGTGGACGCGACGTTCATCAGAGTGCCGCCGCGTGTTGCACGCCATTGGCGAACAGTC
>JBGTEH010000468.1:0-3803 GCA_041747915.1 Ilumatobacteraceae bacterium | reverse complement strand
TCTGGGCCGATCGCACCTCCAACGTGTGACGCCAGAGTTACGCCGGGGGCGTAACGTTCGCGGGTGGTCGCGGTGCCGGAGGTCGTACAGAACCGCGCGAACGCTGTTGGGCAGGCGCAGTGGCTGGACGATCTCGATGACCTCGTCGCCTCGCTCGAACGTGACTGGGAGATCATTGTCGGCGAGCCGTTCGGAGAGGGTACGGAAGCCTTCGTCGCCGCGGTCGAGTGCTCCGACGGATCCGCTGCCGTTCTCAAGTTGCTCATCCCGCGATCGGGTGGCGTCGAAGACCAGGAGGCCGCAGTCCTTCGTGCGGTGAACGGCGACGGGTGCCCCGTTCTGTATCGAGACGATCCGGCGCGCCATGCGCTGCTGCTCGAACGGCTCGGTCCGTCGATGTCCAGCCTCGGGATGGCCTACGAGGAGAGACTCCCGGCGCTGTGCGATGCGGCGCGACGGATCTGGCGGCCGGCTGCCGATTGCGGCCTCCCGACGGGCGTCGTCAAGGCACAGTGGCTGATCGACTACATCGCCACCACCTGGGAGGAACTGGGTCACCCGTGTTCGCAACGAGTGGTCGACCATGCGCTCGACTGTGCGCAACGTCGACGCGACGCCCATGACGACGAGCGCGCCGTGCTCGTGCATGGCGACGTGCACCAGTGGAACGCGCTTGCGGCGCACGACGGCTTCAAACTCGTCGATCCTGATGGGCTGTTGGCGGAGGCCGAGTACGACCTCGGGGTCATCCTGCGCGAGGACCCCGAGGAGCTGCTTGCCGCCGCCTATCCGTTCGCCACGGCGCGGTGGATGGCCGATCGCTGCGGGGCGGATGCGACGGCGGTGTGGGAGTGGGGCGTCGTCGAGCGAGTGTCGACCGGCCTGATGTGCGCGAAGATCGACCTGCAGCCTGTGGGCCGCCGGATGCTCGACGTCGCCGAACACCTCGCCGCTCTCCCCCCGTTCTCGTGAACTCCTTCACCTCTGGGAGGTGGAGAAGCTCACGAGATGGGCGGGCTGGAGGGCGCGTGGACAGGCGGGCGGCGGGCGCGGATGATGAGGAAGAACGGCACGATGAGGGTGTCGGCGACTTCGGGCCGAGCGACGGCGACCTCGGGCGAGGCGCACGGCTCCACGACCCGCTCGATCGTGAGCCCTGCTCCGATCACCAAGTTCAGCCATGAGGAAACCGTGCGCCGGGCGGCGGTGATCACGAAGGGCTCGTGGCGGGCGCGCATCTCGTCAGGCACCATCTTGAATGTCCAGCTCGACGTGATCGGCCCCTCGACGAAGTAGTCCCCGATGGCGCACCACATCCGCACGCCGTGTTCGTCGTCGATCCATTGGCGCTTGGGTGTCGTGTTCACCGGATGGGTGATCGAGAACTGCACGACTCCGCCTGGCCGAACCACTCGCGCCATCTCGTCGAGCGCGACGGCCGGATCGGCGAGGTCCATCAAACTCATGAACGCGGTGACGACGTCGAAGGTTGCCGCAGGGAACGGCAGCGCCGATGCGTTAGCCTGAGCGTGGCGGAGCGAGGGGTCGCTGGCATGAGCCGCCTCGATGAAGTTCCAAGACACATCGATCGCCGACACGAGAGCGCCTCTGTCGCGCAGCAAGCGCGTGTTGTGACCCTCACCGCACCCCACGTCGAGAGTTCGCATCCCGGCGATGTCAGGGAGTGTGTCGAGGAACGCAGGCGTGTTGACGAGATCTCGGTATGTGTCGGCGCCGGCCCGGCTCATCTCGATCCACGCCGGTGCGTTCGCTTCCCACTCTGCGGCCGTGTCCGGTTGCACCATCGCTTCAGTGTGACAGCCCAGGCGAAACGCATGCGGCGCCCGCGGACGGCGAGCGACGCGTCAGTGGAGGCAGAACTCGTTGCCCTCGGGGTCGAGCATCGTGATCCAATGGCCCTCCGGCTCGTCGAACTCGCCCATGTGGGTCGCACCCAGCGCCACGAGTTCGGCGGCGCGCTCATGGAGTTCGGATGGCTCGACACGGACGTCGAGATGCATCCGATTCTTGGCGGTCTTTCCCTCGGGCACCTTCAGGAAGAAGACCCTGGGGCCGCCACCGTCGGGATCGACGATCGCGAAGGCCCGGTCGGGGTCGGACTGGTCGATGCCGAATGCCGTGAGTGCGTCTTCCCACGTGCCGAAACCGGGCGGTGGCGGCTGTTCGACGTAGCCGAGCACCGTGCACCAGAACTTCGCGAGCTCTCGTGGCGCCGCAGCGTCGACGGTGATCTGAATCTGTCTGGCCATCACCCCATCTTGCCTGATCGGCGAGGCGTCTAGTGTCGAAGAATGGACCGCATGAACGGAGTCGTCGAGGCGATCCTGCGCTCGCCGCTTCATCGAATCCTGTCGCGGTCGTGGATCGTCATCGAACATCGTGGAGGTGACACGGACGATGAGCACACCACGACACTGCGGTACGCCGATTCCCACCAGGGACTCGTCGTGATCGTCCCCGATCCCGAGGCCTCCATCTGGTGGCGGGACTTCATCGAGATGGGCCAGGCGCGCGTGCTCCTCGCAGGCACGTGGGTACCCATGACGGCGCACGCGCTCAGCGGTTCCGACGATCCCGAGGCGGTGATGTCCTTGCTTCACACCTACGCGAACCGGTTCCCGAAGGTGGTCGGGTCGCTCGCCGGTGACACGCCCAACGAGCGTGCGCGCCGGGCAGTCGTGGTGTGGCTGAGACCGGCGTCCTGATCGCGCGACACCCGGGCCACCCCCGCTCGCCGAGGCCGGGGGCGCGCGAGGAGGCCCGACCGCTCTGGTCGGGCCTCCTGGGTGTGCTGCGTGAATCAGGCGGTGACGGTCTTCGGGGTCCTGCGGTGGTGGACCACCCCGAGCACCACGAGCACGGTCATGACTGCGGCGGCAAGGAAGGCGCCGATGGCGGCGATTCCGGCGATGGCGCCGACCGTCGACCACGCGTAGGCGGACAGCAGCAGGCCACGGAGGGTCTCGCCCTTGAACAGGCTGTTGCGTTGGCCGGAGATGCCGTCGGCGGTTGCCTGGAGCTCGTCGATCTGTGCTTGCGACTGGCCGTCGTCGACTGCGGCCGTGACGGCATCCTTGGCGGCGCTCTCGGGGGCACCGAGGTCGGCGTAGGTCGCTCCGTCGGCGATCCCGTCGAGGTGGCCGTTGATGAAGCTGGCGTACGCCTCGGCCTCCTTGCCTGTGTCGAGACGGTTGTCAGCGAACGAGAGGAGGTCGGTTCGACCTTGCGCAGTCAGTTCTTCGGCCGTCGGGAAGGTGATGTTCTGCGACGAGAGCTCGCTCGACACGTAGTCGTCGGAGAACCGATACCCCCATGTCAGCAGGCCGCCGGCGACGAGGAACACCACGATGGCAACTGCTCCGAAGGCGATGAGGACGGCGTCGATCGAACGGCGCTTGACGGCGACCACCGGTGCGTCGGCGACCGTGGGCCGACCGGGCTCCACGTCAAGGGGCGGTGAAAGGGTTGCTGTGGACATTGGCGGTTCCTCCGAACGGATCAGGTGTACGTCCTTGACCGTACGGACGCCGCGTGGCCGCCAGCAGAGGCCGCCGACCCCTCGTCGTGTGACTTTGTGCTCTGATCGTGGCCGTCAGGTGTCGTGTGGACGTGCGGCTCGACGTTCGGCAAGTCGAGCGGCGTAGACAGCGGCCTGCGTTCGATGGTTCATCCCGAGTTTGGCGAGCAGGTTCGAGACGTAGTTCTTCACCGTCTTCTCGGCAAGGAACATCTCCGCTGCGATCTGGCGGTTCGTGAGTCCGTCGGCGAGATGGCCGAGGATG
>JBGTEH010000467.1:0-6159 GCA_041747915.1 Ilumatobacteraceae bacterium | reverse complement strand
GCCTCCGACGACGATCGTCCAGATGTGCTCAGCGCCGGTCACAACCGCGCAGGGTAGTACCGTGACCGAAGTCATGGCTCACGAAGACACCCTTGCCCGTACCGACTTCTTCGCTGACGCCGCAACCAGCGCCTTGCAGCGTGTTGCCGCCGCAGGCCACGAACAGCACCTGATCCGCGGTGACGTGCTCTTCAACGAGGGAGACCCGCCCGAAGCGCTCTATCTCGTACTGCGGGGGCGCATCGCGATCGCGCTCGCCAATCCCATCGATCGCCGCGAGAGCGTCGTAGCGCTGATGGAAACGAACGACCTGTTCGGCGAGATGGGCATGCTCGACGACGGTCCACGCTCGGCGATGGCGCGCTCGCTGGAGCCCACGACCGTCCTGTCGATCCCGTACGAGCCCGTGTTCGAGATGTTCGAGGAGAACCCACGTCTGTTGTGGAACGTGACGCGCCTGCTGGCCCAGCGCATCCGCGTCACCGACGAGGCGTTGGCCGACTCGGTGTTCCTCGACGTGACGGGCCGAACGGCCAAGCGCTTGCTGGAGTTGGCCGACGGAACCGACGAGTTCACGTTGCCGGTCACCCAGGAAGAATTGGCAGGGATGGTCGGCGCATCACGCGAGCGGGTCAACAAGGCCATTGCGAGCTTCATCCGCCTCGGCTGGCTCGAACAGCACGACCGCACCTACCGCATCACCCAGCGCGAACGCCTCGAACTGCGCTCACGCTGATGTAACGCTGGTGTCAGACACCAGCGTTACACAGCCAGGTGTGGGCACGGCGGAAGGCGTCGGCTGCGTCGGCGGGTCGGTGCGCGGGACGCTCGGGCGCATGCGCGAATCCGTGTTCGGCGTCGGCGTACCGAACCACCTCGACGCCGGCCGCTTCGAGAGTGGCGACGTCATCGGGCGGCGTGTACGTATCGAGGGCGCCGATAATCGCCAGCACCCGATCGGCGTGACCGGCAGCGAGGTGATCGAGCGGTTCACCCTGGCCGGGACCCTTCCACGCATCGGGCACGCGGATCATTCCGTAGAAGCTGGCGATCCGGGCGAAACGATCGCTGCGGGCGGACTTGAAGCAGTACATACCGCCCATGCAGAACCCGAGCAGACCGACGCGATCGCAACCGGTTGCGACCACGGCGTCCTCGAGGTCGCGCAGGTGCGCGGCGTCGTCGAGCCCCGACAGCGCCGCCATCCTTGGCTCCACGTCGGGCCCGAGGTCGAGGCCGGGGAACGGCTCGACGGCGATCACCGTCATCGACCACTCCCCAGCCAAGCGAGCGACAAGATCATCGAACAACGGGCGCAGCCCGAAGATGTCGGGCGTGATCACGAGTCCCATCGTGGCGTCGTTCGCCTCCACGATCTCGGCTTCGGTCCCCGACGGCAAGGTGATGCGCATGCCCTGACCCTACGAACGTCTGTCGATGGATGGCCAACCGTAGCCCCCGTACGTCAACGGGCGAAGGTGTCGATCATCATTGCCACGTCGTCGCCGAGCGGGTAGAGGATTGGACAGGTGCACCCGGCTGCGACGTACTCGTCGACCTTGGCGCGCACCTCGTCGGGCGTACCCGACGCCGTGATCATCTGCACGATGTCGTCGGGAACGAGCGCGCTGGCTGCCACCACCTGATCGTGGGTGGCCGGCCACGTGAGGACCTCGCCGATCTCGTCGAGCAGCTCCTGCGGAACACCCGACGCCTTCATGATGTGCGGCTGCTGGCCGAGGTACTGGGTGACGAGGAGGCGGGAACCGTCGAGAGCGGCTTGGCGATCGGAGTCGACCGAGCACACGATCAGCTGCGGACGATCGATGTCGTCGAGTGTCCGACCGGACTTGGCTGCGCCGCGCGCAAGAGCTTCGAGTGCTCCGACGTTGTAGCTCGGCGACACGAGATAGTTGAGCACGGCGCCATCGGCGATCTCGCCGGTCAACTCCATCATCTGCATGCCCGTGGCGCCGATGTAGATCGGCACGTCCTTCGGCCGGCGTGCTTGGTACACGTAGTCGAGTTCCACTCCATCGAGGTGCACGTGATAGCCGTCGAACGTCACCGTCTCGTTGGCGAGCAGTGCGCGCACGACGGCGACCACCTCGCGCATCACCGTCAGAGGCCGACTCCGGTCGATGCCGACTCTGGCGGCCAACGGATCCCACCATGCGCCGAGACCGCAGATCATCCGACCCGGGGCCAGGTCGTCGAGCGTCGAGAACGTGGAGGCGAGACGAGCCGGGTTGCGTGTCCAGCAGTCGATCACTCCCGAGCCGATCTTGATCCGCTCGGTCGTCGCACCGAACGCGGCCATCGGAACGACCGCATCGCGCACGAGGCGACTGTCGGCCTGCCACACCGCATCGAAGCCCTGGGCCTCCGCGTACCGCACGAGTTCGATGCCCTCGCGAATGTCGTGGGCATCCTGCAGATACAGCGCAACCGGGTAGCTCATCGCCGCAGCTTCGCACGACCGTCGACGCACCCGCCAGCCCTCGACGCGCCCGCCAGCCGTGGCGCCCGCCAACCATCCACCGCCGGCGATCGATCGCCAGCCGTTCATCGGCCTCGACGCCTGACGTCACACGCTTCGCCGTGTGAAATGCAACACCCCTCGGGCATGCTCACACGCATGACATCCGCGATCACGGCCGAGGCCCTGCGACGAACGTTCGGCGACTTCGAAGCGGTCGCCGGCATCGACCTCGACGTCGCCCACGGCGAGATCTACGGCTTCCTCGGCCCCAACGGCGCCGGCAAGTCGACGACGGTCAAGATGCTGTGCACGCTGCTCGGCATCACCTCCGGCTCGGCGTCGGTGGCCGGGTTCGACGTGGCCACTCACGCCGACGACATCCGCCTGCGAATCGGCGTCGCGCTGCAGGACTCGTCGATCGACGGCAAGCAGACCGGGCGCGAGATGCTCCAGCTGCAGGGCCGTCTCTACGGCCTCACGAAGTCCGACATCGTCCAGCGCATGGACGACGTGATCGGGCTCGTCGACATCGGTGACGCGATCGACAACCGTGTCGAGTCGTACTCGGGCGGCATGAAGCGGCGGCTCGACCTGGCGATGGCGCTCATCCACCGACCCGAGATTCTCTTCCTCGACGAGCCGACGACGGGGCTCGATCCCGCCAGCCGGTCATCGGTGTGGTCCGAGGTGCGACGCCTCAACCGTGAGTTCGGCATGACGATCTTCCTCACGACCCAGTATCTCGAGGAGGCCGACGAACTCGCCGACCGAGTGGGCATCATCGCCGACGGCCTGCTGCGCGCCGAGGACGAGCCCGCCGCGCTGAAGCGTGAGATCGGCGCCGACGTGATCCAGGCCGAGGTCGACGGTGACGCGTCTGCGGCAGCGGATGCTCTGCGCGCGATCGACGCGATCGAAGAGGTACGGGTCCACAACAACGAACTCGCCGTGGTGACCGCCGACGGCGCCGCTCTGATCGCCCAGGTCGCCGTGGCGCTCAACGGCTGTGGCGTTCCCGTGCGATCGCTGACCCTGCGGACGCCGACGCTCGACGACGTGTACCTGCAGGTCACAGGCACTCATTTCGCCGAGAGCGACCGAACGACCGACCCGACCCTGGAGGCCGCATCATGACCATCACCGCTGATGAACGCACGGACGTGCCGACGTACGTCCCCCTGGCCCGACGATCGTCGGCCCTGCACGACTTCCTGACCGTGGCCATGCGCGCCGTTCGCGGCGTGTTCCGTGAGCCCGAGTTCTTCATCCCTGCGTTGATCGTGCCGGTGTTCTTCTACGTGGTCAACGTCGGCGCGCTCCAGGACTTCGCGCAGGCCAGCGGCACCGTCGAGGACTTCAAGGCCTTCCAGCTCCCGGTGGCGATCATCTTCGCCGTTACGGGTGTGTCGCGTGCGAGCGCACTGGTCACCGACATCCAGAGCGGCTACTTCGACCGCCTCCTGCTCACTCCGACTCGACGGCCGATGCTGCTGCTCGGGCTGATGGCCGCCGATGTCTTGTCGATCATGATGCTGACCATTCCGGTACTCCTGCTCGGGCTGGCCTTCGGTGTCACCTTCGTCACCGGATTCGTCGGCATGGTCGCCTTCATCCTGTTCGGCGCGCTCTGGGGGCTTGCGTTCGCCGGCTTCCCGTACGCAATCGCCTTGAAGACCGGCAACCCCGCAGCGGTGAACTCGAGCTTCGTGCTGTTCTTTCCGTTCGCGTTCCTGACCACAGCGTTTCTCCCGCAGGAGGCGCTCACCGGCTGGCTGGAAACCGTGGCGACCTACAACCCGGTCACCTACGTGTTGGACGGGCTGCGCAGCCTGATCACCGAGGGCTGGGACTGGGAGGCACTCGCCGTCGGCGCCGCCGCATCGTTGGGCCTGATGGTCGTCAGCTTCGGCCTCGCATCACTCGCCATGAAAGGCCGCGTCTCCCGATCCTGAGTACCCGACAAGACCCGTCGGCCCCAACCCCAACCCGTTTGCGGCGCACTTTCGGTGACCCGCCCCACCCGGATCGCGCCACAGACCTGAGAGGCCGAACCCCCGCGAACCCAATCCGTTTGCGGCGCGATTTGGTTGACCCGGTCCACCCAGAACGCGCCGCAAACGGTGGGGCCGGGGCCTGGTGGCCGAACGTCCGAATTGTCTGGATCGTTCGGGATAGTTCGGATAATGTCAGGACATGGTTCCTGACTATGAGCTCGATCCGACGGTTGAGGCCGATACGCCCGAGCAACTCCGCGCCATCGCCAGTCCGCTTCGCAGCCTGATCCTCGACCTCGTGCTCGAACGGGCGGCGACGGTCACCGAACTTGCAACGGCACTCGATCGGCCGAAGTCGTCGGTTGCCTACCACGTCGACGTACTCGTCGACGTGGGGCTGATGCGTGTGGTCAGGACCCGGCAGGTACGCGCGATCGAGGAACGTTTCTATGGCCGCACCGGCCGAACAATCGTGGTCGGCGACACCCCGATGCCAGCCGACGTCGTCCGCCAGAACTTTCTCGCCGAGGCCCAAGCCGAAGCCGCAACAGGAACACCATCGCACGGAAACCAGGGGCTGCGCTCGACCTTGCGCCACGCCAGAATCCCCGAGGAGCGCGCCGACGAGTTCTTCGAGCGCGTCAGTGAGCTGGCCCAGGAGTTCACCATGCTGCCCCGCTCCGGCGATGTCGTGTTCGGCTTCGTCGCCGCCATGTACCCGACCGACCACCCCGTCCTGCCGGAGCCGTCGTGACCGACACACGCGCCACCGCCGACCGCGCCGGGCTCGATCCATCGCGCCTCGGACCCAACTACTTCAAGCTCTTCTGGGCGAGCACCGTGTCGAATCTCGGCGACGGCATCGGGTTGATCGCATACCCCTGGCTGGCCTCCGCCGTCACACGCAACCCACTCCTGATCGCACTGGTTCTCGTCGTGCAACGCCTGCCGTGGCTGTTCTTCAGCCTCCCCGCCGGTGTGATCACCGACCGCCACGACCGACGTCGCCTGATGATCACGTCGAACACGGTTCGAGCGATCGTCACCGTCGCGATGGCCGGATTCGTGATGTCGCGCGAGGGCGTGCTGCCGGCGCCCGACGTGGTCTCGGACGCCGCCACCGTGATCACCACCGACGGCGCCCTCTACTGCATCATCCTGATCACCACCTTGTTGCTCGGAGTCGCCGAGGTGCTGTACGACAACTCGGCGCAGACCTTCATGCCCTCGATCGTCCACGCCGACAACCTCGAGAAGGCGAACGGCCGAATGTGGAGCGCCGAACTCGTCGCCAACACGTTCGCCGGCCCCCCGCTGGCTGCGTTGCTGATCGCCGTGTCGTTCGCGCTGCCGATCGCCGTCGACGCGGTCACCTTCGCAGGTTCGGCCATCCTCATCGCCTTCATCAGACCGAACAAGAGCGCGGCAACGAGCGCGCAACAGGGCGCGCCGACAGCCCCGGCCACGTCCTGGCGAACCGAGTTGGTCGAGGGCTTCCGCTGGCTGTGGGGCCACGATCTCCTGCGGACCCTCGCCATCACCCTCGGGATGCTCAACATGATCGGCGCGCTCGCCGAGGCCACGTTCGTGCTGTACGGCCAGGAGGTACTCGACACGAGCCCGACCGAATTCGCCATCCTCGGCACCGGCCTGGCCGTGGGCGGAATCATCGGTGGCTGGACG
>JBGTEH010000466.1:0-2008 GCA_041747915.1 Ilumatobacteraceae bacterium | reverse complement strand
CGGCCACCACCGAGGAAGTGCTGCGCGCGCCCCACAACGAGACGACCGCGCTGCGCCTCGACAGCCACCGCGATCACCGGCTCGTCGCGCGCGCCGAGCTCGGCGATCGGGATCGTGCGGACGGATCGAGGCGGCACGGTGAATCCTTGGAACGCTGCCGGCCTGGATTCGCCGGCGGCCGTGGCGAATTTGAGGTCGACGCTTGCCGTGTCCTCGTACGGATTGGTCAGGATCAACGTCTCGACGCTTCCGTCGACGGTGAACCCGTCGGCGAAGTACCACTCGTCGGAGGTGTTGTTGGCGCACGGCGACACCGAATCGCCGGCGGGGTGGAGCGCTCGCTGTTCCACCAGCCCGGTGCCGCCCTCGATCTCGACCACGACGCCGGCGAAGGGCGCCGTGGTGAAGGCGTCGACGTCGATGACGATGCGCGACCACGGTTCGACGACGACTTCCTGCTCGGTCACCGGCCCATCGGCCGTGAGGATGCTGTAGGTGCCGAGGAGTCGATCGTCGGCCCGATTGGAGATCACGACCTCGCCACCCACGCCCTCCTCGCCGCTCGCCGGCACGCCCGGACAGAACCAACTCCCAGTCAGTGCCGCGCCATCGCTCACCGCTGGCATCCACGCACCGGCCGGGGCTGCGAAGTACGCAGCGGGGGCGACCACGTCATCGCGTCCGATCGCCACGATTCCGGCGAGACCGGCTGTGGCGACCACCAGCGCGGGAATGGCTCGACGGATCATGGCTGATCAGGGTCCTCAGCGTCGGGAAACGGGGCCGGTGGCATCGCCGGCGCGGCCATCGACGCAGTCGTCGACCCGGCCATCGACACTGTCGTCGACCCGGACATCGGTTCGGGTGCGCTCGACAGGTCGATCAGCGTTTCGTCGGTCGTGATCAACGGGCTGCGACGTGCAGATGGCACTTGCACCCGCGACACGACCACCATCGCTACGATCCAGAACGCGACTTGCACGAGCACGAGCAGAAGGCGACTCACGGGCGACGAGTAGCGCAGTTCGCCCAGCCCACCGCTCACCACGTCGAAGGCCGTCGTCTCGCCGAATGCTCGTCGGGCGGCAACGGAGGTGCCGTCGACCTCGAGCGTCCAGTTGTCGTCGAAGGGCACGGCGAGATGAACGACGCCGGGACCGATCGACTCGGCCGAGGTTCCGAACTGGTCGGCACCTGAGAACACCGCAGTCGAGTCGGAGAGGTCGGCTCTCACCAGCACCTCGGGGCCGGCCGATTCGCTGGCCTCGGCTGCGGCACCCGTCAACAGTGCCGTGGTGGGCAGGAAGGCGCGGTTCTCGAACACCTCCAACGTCGGCAGGCGCGGCGTCAGCGCGACCAGATCGAGTTGGTCCTCCATCGCCGAGACCAGCCCGACCGGTGACGGGAGCGGAACGTCGACCGTCGACACCACACCGTCGAATTCGGGCACGATGACGTAGCGGATGCCGAGCGGCGCCAGAAGTCGACCAGCGCGCAAGGTCGACGATGCCGACACTTCGTCGAGGGCGGTCGTCACCAGACCTGCAGCCTCGTTCGTCGGGGGCATCCATCGATCTCGCGCGTCGAGCGCACCGTCGTCGATGATCGCCCACGACACGCCGTCGCGATACTCCGTCGATGGCACCGGCAGCAGGCGTGCATCACCGATGAGCAACACGTTGTAGTCACCGGCATCGTCGGGCAGCGATGCGTCGATCAGCTTTGCCAGCGGCGTCGAGGGCGTCTGGAACGATCCGTCCGCCAGCGCCAGAACGCCCGGCACCAACCCGACGATGATCGCAATGCTCGCCAGAATTCCGAGCGGCTGCTTCCAGCCGAACGATCCACCGCGCACGTCCAGGTCGAACGCGGCGAGCGCGGCCGCCGCAGCGAGGGCCGTTCCGAGGGCAACCGGCACGAGGAGAACCCCGGCCTGCGGAGGCGCGATGGGGAGTTCACCGCGGTCGCCGAGAACGGCCAGCGCGCCGAACACGACCACGAGCAACGC
>JBGTEH010000465.1:0-8499 GCA_041747915.1 Ilumatobacteraceae bacterium | reverse complement strand
CCCCGCGTGCTCGAACACGTCGTCGACACCGTCTTGCAGTTCGAAGGCGACCGACACCACGCATTGCGGCTGCTGCGGGCGTCGAAGCACCGTTTCGGGCCGACGAACGAACTCGGTCTGTTCGAGATGGCGACGGAGGGGCTGATCGGAGTGGCCGACCCGTCGTCGTTGTTCCTCGCCGATCGCCGCACGGGCATCGCCGGGTCGGCCGTGGTGCCGACCATGGAGGGTCGTCGCCCCATCGTCGTCGAGGTGCAGGCACTGGCCAACCCGAGCGTGCCAGGAGTGCCACCTCGGCGTAGCGCGTTGGGCCTCGACGCCGCACGGCTGTCGATGTTGATGGCGGTGCTCGGCCGTCGCAGCAAAGTGCCGATCGCCGACCAGGACGTGTACGCATCGACGGCCGGCGGCGTAAAGCTCAGCGAACCCGGCCTCGACCTCGGCGTGTGCCTCGCCGTGGTCAGTGCAGTGCGTGACCAGCCACTGCCGGCGGACCTCGCTGTGTTCGGCGAGGTCGGCCTCGGCGGCGAACTGCGTCAGGTCGGCCAGGCCGCTCGTCGTCTCACCGAAGCGGCCAGGCTGGGGTTCTCGCGAGTGATCGTTCCGACGAACTCACCCGATTGCGACGTCGATGTCCACACGATCCGCGCCGCCACCTTGAGCGAGGCGATCGCACTGGCCGGTCTCGGCCACGGCTCGCTGCGCGCAGCGGTCTGAAGTCGCCGTGATCCAGAGTCGCAGCGATCGATCCCCGCACCGTCCTCTAGGATCGGTCCATGAGTTCCCGATACAGCGGCGTGAACGAGGCGATGCGCGATGCGCTCGCCCGCGTGTCGCCGGGGACTCCCCTGCGCGACGGAATCGATCGTGTTGTCCGTTCAAAGGCGGGTGCGCTCCTCGTTCTGAGTGACGACGCCGACGTGCTGTCGATCTGTTCGGGCGGTTTCCTCGTCGACGCTCCCTACAGCCCCCAACGGCTGTCGGAACTCGCAAAGATGGATGGAGCGATCATCATCTCGGCCGATGGCGGGCGGATCGCTCGCGCCAACGTCCACCTCGTTCCCGACCCGACCGTCGCGACGACCGAGACCGGCACCCGGCACCGCACCGCCGAACGTGTCGCCCGCTCGCTCGACGTTCACGTCGTGTCGGCGAGCGAGGAGATGGGCGTCATCAACGTCTACGCCGGCGGCGACAAGCGCCAATTGCAGGAAGTCGGCCACTTGCTCGACCGCGCGAACCAGGCGTTGCAGACCCTCGAGCGGTACAAGGTGCGCCTCGACGACGCGATCACCAATCTCACCGCCGTCGAGATCGAGGACGTGGTGAGCCTGCGCGACGTCGTTGCCGTGGTCCAGCGCGGCGAGATGGTGCATCGCATCGCCGACGAGATCGAGACGATGATCATCGAACTCGGCGTCGACGCACGACTGCTCCGGTTGCAGCTCGACGAGCTCTACGGCGAGATCGACGACGAACTCGACCTCGTCGTGGCCGACTACCTTCCCCCGGGCCGGTCGGTCGCCGAGACGCTGGCTGGGATGACACAGCTCTCCGACGACGAGGTACTCAACCTGCGCCTCGCCGCCGACGCATTGTCGCCAGGAGCCGACTCGACCGACCTCGGCCAAGAGGTGGCCCCGAAGGGACTACGCCTGCTGCACCGCGTGAGCAGGCTCCCGACCGACACGGCGCTGGCCGTTGCCAATCACTTCGGCGGGCTGGCCAAGCTGCAGCGAGCAACGGTCGACGACCTCATGTCGGTCGACGGTGTCGACGAGGCGACGGCCCGGGCGATCCGCGAGACACTCAGCCGCGTCACCGAGTCGACGATCCTCGATCAGTACAGCTGAACAGGCGCTCACCCGTCAGGTGTGACGCGAGTTACTCGAGCACCCCTTGCTTCTCCGAACACTGTTCGGGCATTGTGAGAACACTGTTCAATACTCACACAATGATCGGATCGATGCCGTGACGCTCACCGCCAGCCCCTCGACCACTTCCACCACTCAGCCCGACGATCCAATGAGTCGAGGCCGTGGGTGGTCTGCCCACATGCTTCGCTGGTGGCCCGCCGTGGGCCCAGCTCTGCTCGCTGCACTGCTCAGCGCCAGAACGTTGCTCGGCGAAGGACTCGCACCGGCAATCGGCTTGTCGGTCGCTGGCGTACTCGTCGGCGTCGCCATCGTGGCACCGAGACGCGAATGGTGGACGGCGCCACTGCTGCTGATCGGGCCGATCTCGCTCATCGCCTCTCCGGCGGGTACGGAACTGTCGTTCAACCTCTCGCGACCAGGAGACGCCGGGTGGTTCTGGCTCACCGTCGCCATTGCCGCATCGGTCGGTCTCTGCCTCGCCGCCGCACTCGCCGTGGTCGTCGATCACCCGGCCGCCCGACGCGGCGCCAGCGTGGTCGCGCTCGTCGGGGCCGTCGGTTTCGCGCTGGCGCTCACCGCCGTCGATCCGCAACCGGATCTCGGGCGGGATCTGACGTCGGCCGAGCGGGCAGCGGCACCCACCGTGCAACTCGTCAACTTCGCCTACGGCCTGCCGGAATCGGCGCTCGTCGTCGACGTCGATGGCACCGCTCGCCTGACGGCCCACATGGTCAACGACTCCGACCTCCCCCACACGTTCACGATCGACGAGCTGGGCCTCGACGTCTACGTTCCGGCCGGACGCGCAACCTACGTCGACGTGGCCGTCGAGCGATCCGGGCCCTTCGAGGTCCTTTGCACGATCGGTGACCACCGCAGCCTGGGGATGGTCACGACGGTCGGCTGACGGTCACTCGACGGCGGTGGCCACCGTGGCGTTCGGATCGGCGAGCGTCGGCAGGATCGCATCCCAGACGGCGTCGTCGTCGAAGCCCAGAGCCCACAGCGCAGTGCCGTCGAGTCGGTACTGCCTCGCGAGGTCCATGCGCTGGCGGATCCCGTCGCCGTCGACGTAGTGGACCCGGCGAGTCTGGACACAGGTCGTGGCTCCGTCGGTGACCTCGAGGTCGTACTCGAACATCCACTCGCCGGTGTCGTCGACGCGGATCGGAACGCCTTGGCGCCGTGCGATGAGGTCGTCGACCGAGCGGGCCGACACCGTCGTTCGGTCCGGAACGTCGGTCGCCGGACACTCACCGCTGACCGACACGGGCCAGTTACGACCGTACGCAGGGAGCCCGAGGACGAGTTTGTCGGGTGACCCCGTTGCATCGATGGCACCGGTGATCGCCGACTCGACGAAGTCGAGCGGAGCGATCGGGCCCGGTTCGGTCACCGAGTAGTCGTAGGCCATGATGCGGATCCGATCGACGTGGTCGACAATGCCACCGTAGTCGTACACCCAGTAGCCGCTCGCCGCGGTCTGGCCGTCGTCGTACACCGGCGGGATGCTCACGCTGAGGGTGCGCCCATCGCCGTGCAGGGCCCCGGCGAGTTCCTCGACGAACGCCACCCAGTTCGGACGTATCGCGGTCCACGTGTCGCGTCCGTCAGCGAACGCAAACTGCTCATAGTCGATGTCGATGCCGTCGTAGTCGCCATCGGCTGCGAACGCTCTGATCGCTTCGACGTGGCGGCCACGCGTGATCGGGTCGGCGAGGATCGCGGCCATCGCACCCGCCGGCATCGCATCGATGATCGAGGGGACAAGCAACACATCGGCGCTGCGGGCACTGTCCATGAATTGATTCGTCAGGTCGACGGAGGCGTTCGGGTCGACGATGATCTGGTCGACGCCGGCCGCGTTGAACCAGAACGGCGACACCTCGCGCATCGAGGGGCCGCGTTGATCGAACTCCGTCAGCGAGACGTCGAGGGCCCAGTACGGAACCCAGGCGTCGAGCGGAATGTCGGGCTTTGGGGGGAGTGGCTCCTCGGTCGAGGCGACGTAGACGGCCGCTCCAGCGATGAGCACGATCACCGAGGCGAGCCCGAGCAGTACCCAGAGCCGTCGCCGACTCGCCTTCGGCGCGCTCGGCGGTGGGTCAGGCGTTGGCGCGTCGAGACCAGAGGTCTCAGCCGGCGACGAGACGTCGGAGTCGGGCGAGATCGACATCGGCCAGGGAGTCGACGATGGTGAGGCCGGGCGCGGCGGAGACGGGAACGACATGGGGGACCCCCAGCGTCGCACACCCAGCGGCGATGGCGGAGGCAACCCCGGTGGGTGAATCCTCGATCGCGACGCACGTCCGAGGATCGACTCCGAGCAACGCGGCGGCGCGCCGGTACGGCTCGGGGTTCGGCTTGCCGTCGGTCACCTCGTCGCCGGTGACCGAGGCAGCGAACGATCCGACGGGAGCAGACGCGATGACGGCGTCGGCCAGTCGTCGCCACGACATCGTGACCAGCGCGCACGGCAGATCCGCGTCGACGCATTCAGCGAGCAGTTCGGCAGCGCCGGGCCGCCACGGAAGTTGGTCGCCGACGCGGGCGATGACACCGTCGAGCAGCCAGTTGGCGATCGCCGCGGGCTCCATCGCAACGCCGCCGCGCGTCCGGAGTTCGTGGCCGGCGTCGAGAAGATCGAAACCGACGATCGAGTGGGCATCGGCCTCGCTCCACGTTCCGTTGTGTCGGGCGACGAGCTCGCGCTCACATTCGATCCAATACGGCTCGGTGTCGACGAGCGTGCCATCCATGTCCCACAGCACCGCGGCCAGATCACCCATGCGAGCAGTGTGCCCGCAGAAACCGAGATCAGGAACGGAAGACGGTGATCGTGTCCTCGCCGATCCGGGCGCGCTTGTCGGGGTCGTCGATGCCGAGGCCTTCGGACGGGGCGAGGCACAGAACTCCGAGCTTGCCCTCGACCTCGTTGTGGTGCACGGACAGCGCCGCCTCGCCGACGTCGGTGAGTTCGTAGGTCTTGGTGAGCAACGGCTGGATCCGTCCCTGGTCGAGCAACTTGTTGGCAGCGGATGCCTCGGCGTAGTTGGCGAAGTGCGAGCCGATGAGCTTCTTGAGCCGCATCCAGAAGTGGCGATTGTCGAACTCCACCATGTAGCCCGACGTCGCCGCGCAGGTGACGATCGTTCCGCCCCGCTTCACGGCGAACACCGACGCACCCATGGTCGAGCGGCCGGGATGCTCGAAGACGATGTCGACGTCTTCGCCGTTGTTCACCTCACGGATCTTCTTGCCGAAGCGGCGCCACTCGCTCTCGTCCTGAGTGTCGTCGTCCGACCAGAACTGATAGTTCTCGGCCCGACGGTCGATGACGGCTTCGACGCCCATCCGTTCGAGCAGCGCTGCGCGTTCGGGCGACGACACGACGCCGACGGGCGTGCCACCACCGTTGAGGACGTACTGCACCGCGTAGCCGCCGATGCCGCCGGTGGCTCCCCAGATCAGAACGCTGTCGCCCTGCTTCATCTGAGCACCGTTCTCGCTGACGAGCATCCGATACGACGTGGAACTGCACAACGCATTGACGGCAGATTCCTCCCACGTGAGATGGCTCGGCTTCGGCATCAGCTGGTTGGCCTTGACCACAGCGAGATCTGCGAGACCTCCGAAGTTCGTCTCGAAGCCCCAGATGAGCTGGTTGCTCGCCAGCATCGAGTCGTTGTGCGCACTCGGATCCTGATCGTCGACGTAGTTGCAGTGCACCGTCACCCGATCGCCGGGCTTCCAGTTGCGCACGGCGGATCCGGCGCGCACGACGACGCCCGAGGCGTCGGATCCGACCACGTGATACGGCAGCGAATGGCGCTTGCCCCACTCGTTGCCGCGTCCCATGCGGTCGAGGAAGCCGAACGTGGGCAGCGGCTCGAAGATCGACGTCCACACGGTGTTGAAGTTGATGCTCGACGCCATCACAGCGACATACACCTCGTCGGGAGCGAGTTCGGGCGTGGCGACCTGCTCGACGTGGAGCGAGGCACGCGGGTCCTTGTCCCACGAATCGACGCCTTCGAACATGGCCGTCTCGTCGCGCTTGACGATCGCCGCTCGATAGCTCTCGGGAACCGCGAGGTTGGCAAAGTCCTCGCCGCTCGCACCGGCGTTGACGGCATCGAGGATCTCCTGCATGGCCATTGACGTTACCGATCGGTCGTGCGGGCCGACAAAGCCACCACAAACCCGAAATGTGCGCTCCTGTGCCCGCCAGGTGCACACGAGAGCACATTTTTCGGAGGGATTGCGGGTGGGGGTAGCGTTGGGGGATGGCTACCTCAGGTTCGTACATCGTTGCTGGCGCCCGCACCCCGATCGGGAAGATGAGCGGCGCCCTCGCCTCGTTCTCCGCTGCCGACCTCGGCGGGTTCGCGATCAGCGCCGCGCTCGAACGCGCCGGAGTGGCACCCGAGGAGGTGCAGCACGTGATCATGGGCCAGGTGCTGATGGCCGGCCAGGGCCAGGTACCCAGCCGGCAGGCCGCGGTGAAGGCCGGCATCCCGATGAACGTGCCGTCGGTCAACATCAACAAGGTCTGCCTGTCGGGTCTCAACACGATCTACCTCGCCAACCAGATGATCGCCGCCGGCGAGGCCGACATCGTGGTGGCCGGCGGCATGGAGTCGATGACCAACGCGCCCTACCTGGCCGACGGCGCTCGCGGGGGCTTCCGCTACGGCAACACCGAACTCCGTGACGCGATCATCGCCGACGGGCTGTGGTGCTCGTTCGACGGTTGCCTGATGGGCCTCGGCACCGATCGCTACGCCGGCAGCGAGAGCATCAGCCGCGACGCTCAGGACGAGTTCGCCGCCGTGTCGAACGAACGAGCGGCCAACGCGATCAAAGACGGGCGTCTCGCCGCCGAGATCGTGCCGGTGGCTGTTCCCCAACGCAAAGGCGACCCGATCCTGATCGAGACCGACGAGGGCGTGCGTCCCGGCACGACCGCCGAGAGTCTGGGGAGCCTGCGCCCCGCATTCGACAAGGACGGCACCGTCACTGCCGGCAACGCTTCGCAGCTCTCCGACGGTGCCAGTGCCATCGTGATGATGTCACGCGCCGAAGCCGAGCGACGCGGGGTGGCGCCGCTGGGCGAGTTCGTGTCGTATGGCATGGTCGCCGGCCCCGACAGCGCCTCGTTGCTCCACCAGCCGAGCCGAGCGATCCTGCAAGCCGCCGAGAAAGCCGGCATCACGATCGGCGACCTCGACCTCTTCGAGATCAACGAAGCGTTCGCGGCGGTCGGCATCGCGTCGATCGCGGAGCTCGGCATCGCCGACGACATCGTCAACGTCAACGGTGGCGCCATCGCCCTCGGCCACCCGATCGGCATGAGCGGCAACAGGCTGGCATTGACGTTGCTCCACGAACTGCAGCGTCGAGGTGGCGGCATCGGCGCGGTTGCGCTGTGCGGTGGCGGCGGCCAAGGTGACGCCGCCATCGTGCGAACCGTCTGACGCCCGCGCCGACCCCGTTGCCGGACCCCTCCGAGCTGGTCCTTTCACCGACCAGTCGCCATCGCGCCGCCGGTTGACAGCACGCGCCGTCGCCGTGCAATCACCATGCGTGTCAGCACTTCTCACGTTGAGTGCTTGACATGCCACGGGATGTCGATAAACTGTCACCGAAGGCGACTTGTATTACGGAATGTTGACGAACGAGGTTTGATTCCGTAATGTAACCGCAACAAGAAATCGAGTGAGCCAACGGCGTCTCACCCCCCTCTGGGGCATCATCGACACGAATCGGCCCGTCCGCCCGCTACCGATTCGTGGAGATGGTGCCCCAGTTCATTTTTCGAGCTGCCGTGCCATCTCCGTCACTCGATCGCCCGGCGACCTTCGATGGCCCGACCGAGCGTGAGTTCGTCCGCGTACTCCAAGTCGCCACCCACCGGAAGGCCGCTGGCAATCCGCGTGACCTGCAACCCGATCGGCTTGAGAAGACGGGCGAGGTACATCGCCGTCACCTCGCCCTCGGTGTTGGGGTTCGTGCACAGAATGATCTCCTCGATGGCTTCCGGCTCGATCCGCGCCACGAGTTCACGGATCTTGAGGTGCTCGGGGCCGATCCCCTCGAGCGGGCTCATCGCTCCGAGCAGCACGTGATAGCGGCCCCGGAACTCGCCGGTCTTCTCGATCGCCACGATGTCGCGGGCCTCCTCGACCACGCAGACCATCGATGAACTCCGCGACTCGTCGCGACAGATCGGGCACAACGACCCCTCGGCGACGTTGAAGCACCGTTCGCAGAACCTGACGCGAGCCTTGGCGTCGGTGATCGCATGAGCGAGCCGCTCGGCGTCCTCGGTGGGCACCTTGAGCAGATGGAAGGCAATCCGTTGCGCCGACTTCGGACCGATACCCGGCAATCGTCCCAGCTCGTCGATCAGTACCTGGACCGGAGCGGTGTAGTTGCCTGCCATCAACCGGCCTCGTCGATCAGTTCGGATCCCGGAAAGGCCTCGGCCAGACGATCGATCGGCGTCCTGACGGACTCGGGTGGTGCGTCGACCAGGTCGTCGAGGTCGACGTCGTCGTCGGCTGGCAGGGCGTATTCGGGCGCGCCCGATCCCACCGTCGCGTCGGCGACGTCGTCGAGC
>JBGTEH010000464.1:0-7817 GCA_041747915.1 Ilumatobacteraceae bacterium | reverse complement strand
GCGCGAGTGGCGGTCGTCGACGCCGCGGGCCTGAGCCAGTTCCTTGACGGTGCCGGGCGCACGTTGGGAGATACCGAGCACCGCCAGATCGGGGAGCACCTGTCGCACCGGCGTGTCGGTTCGCATCGCGCGCCGCTCGCGCCATGCCGCAACGCTCTGAGCAACCGCCCGAGCGCTCGGACGCAGCGAACGAGCGTCCTTGAGCCGCATCCACGCATCGTCCGGCGCCGATCCACTCGTGGGACGTGTACGCAGCTCCTCGCAGGCGTCGTCGGCCCACGCCAGCCGATCGGCCTCGGCGAGTTGAGCCACCAACCGCTCGTGCACTTCGAGCAGGTATTCCACGTCGACGGCGGCGTACTGACATTGGCTGTCGGTGAGTGGTCGCCGCAGCCAATCGGTCAGGCGATCTCCCTTGGCCGGGGTGACACCGATCTCACCCTGCAGCAGAGCGACCAGCGATGGGGTGCCGTAGCCGACGAATCCCGCGGCGAGTTGAGTGTCGAACAATCGCGTCGGGACCGAGCCGACAGCATGAGTGAGCACGTCGAGATCCTGCTGTGCGGCGTGGATCACGCACAGCGAGTCCGACGCGAACAGCTTGTCGAAGACCGTCACGTCGACCGCCAGCGGATCGATCAGGGCAACGCGCTGACTGCTGGCCTCGCGCCAGGCGACCTGCACGAGCGCCAGCTTGGGGAAGTACGTCCGTTCGCGGTGGAACTCGGTGTCGAGTGCGTACCGGGGCACTTCGAGCAGCGTTGCGACGACCTCGTCGACATCGCCCTGCTGATCGATCCACTGGTAGTCGAGGCGCTGGTCACTCACCATCAGCACCCGATGCCGTCTCGAGCCTCGCGTCGACCCAGGCCAGCATGCCGCCGACGACGTTGACCGCGTCGACACCGCGCGCCGAGAGGAACTCACACGCCTGCGCGCTGCGCCCTCCGGAACGACAGACGACAAAGGTCGGCGAGCCGTCGAACGCGTCGACCCGGCCCGGCACCGTGCTGAGCGGAATCAGCTCGGCGTGCGCGATGTGGCCGCTGGCCCACTCGTGAGGTTCACGGACGTCGATGACACGAGCACCGGGTCCGATCGCTGCGAGGTCGCGCACCGAGATCTCCGAGAACGTCGCCGGGTCAATCGTCACACGTCAAGGGTACCGATCGAGGTCGTCAGGCGTGTTGATGTTGCGCAGCGATGTCGCCGGCATCGCCACCTCGACGATCCGCAGCACCGCGAAGGCGCGGTGGATCGCCCGCTCGCCCGCGTCGAAGCGCGTGCGCACCCCCTCGAGCGCTGTGCGTCTCCACAGGGCGCAGGCCGGTTCGACCTGTCCACCGTTGGCGACGACCACGTCGGCGGTGGGATTCTCGGCGGCGGCGTCGATCAGACGTCGAACGTCGTCCGCGCCGAGGTGGGCGAGATCACACGCCACGACGATGATGTCGGTCTCGGGACCACTGAGTTGTTCGAGGGCGTCGAGGATCCCGCCGAGGGGTCCTGTTCCCGGATGACGGTCGCTCATCACGGGTCTCCCCAGCACCGACAACTCCTCGGAGTCGCCGCCGAACAGGACCACGCGGTCGCAACCGGCCCGGTCCAGCGCCACGGCAACTCGTTCGGCCATCGCAACGCCGGACACCTCGACGAGCGCCTTCGTGCGCCCCATGCGAACGCTCGCGCCGCCGGTCAGCACGACCCCGACGATCATCAATCGGCGGGAATGCCGGTCGGATCGAGTTGCAGAAGGAACATCCGGCACCGCTCGGCCTCGTCGACTTCGCCGATCACGTCGGCCATGTCGGCCAAGCCGCGCATGCACCGCAGGAATCCCCTGTTGGTCGGCTCCGCCCAGCGGACGTAGCCACTCCCCCGCCACCCGTTGGCGCGCAGCGCGTCGAGACCGCGGTGGTAGCCGACCCGATATGAGGCGTACCGGTCGATCGTGTCGCGCCCGAGGTCGCCGAGCGCGGCCCAAGCGTCGAGGAACCGAGGAGCCGACGCCGCAACGGTGGCGACGGCCGCTCGGCGATCGTCGCCCGACAACGCGAGCGCGGCATCGAGTTGCGACGCCACCGCCGGGTCAGGCGCCGGCAAGACCGTGGTGGGGAGTCCCGACGACAGGTTGATCGGCTGGTCGCTCACCCGGGCGAGCGTACCGAGGCGGCGCAACACCGACGCCCTACAGTGCGGTCGTGATCGCCGTCACCCTCAAGCAGGCCGAGACCATCGCGGTCGTCGGCGCAACGGCACTCGTCGTGGCGGCGATTGCCTCGTTCTGGATCATGAAGACGCTGCTGCAGAAGCTGCTCGTTGCTGTACTGCTGTTCGCTCTTGCCTTTGCGGTGTGGACGCAGCGGGAAGCACTGCAGGACTGCGCATCGAAAGTTCAGGCAGATTTTGCGACATCGTCCGTCGGTGCCATCGACACCGAGTGCTCGTTCTTTGGTGTCACGATCACGATCTCGGACCCGCGGAAGCAGTGAGGGCGCTCGCCCGGCTCACCGGGGCGAAGACCGTCGCCAACACGGCTCTGCGGTGGATCCCGCTCTTTCTTCCCACGCTCGAGAAGGCCTTCGGCGCCTCGATCACACAGTTGACGACCATCCTCGGTGCCGGCGAACTGGCAGGGCTGTCGACGATCGCATCCGGCGAACGCCTCGATCGCGGACGCGAGCGCGTGGTGATGGTGACCGCGATGGGCCTCGTCGCCGCCTCGTCGGTGATCGCTCTCGGTGGAACCGTCGTCACGTTCGCGCTCGCCTTCTTCGTGTTGGTGCTCGGTGTCGCCAACCTCACCGTCGCCGGCCAGGCATGGATCAGCCATCGTGTCGCGTACGACCAGCGAGCCCGGTCCCTCGGGCTCTTCGAGACGTCGTGGGCGATCGCGCTGCTGCTCGGCGCTCCGATCGTCGCCGTGCTGATCAATCTCTTCGGGTGGCGAGGCCCGTTCGTGGCCTTGGCGATCGCCGCGACAGTGGGGGCTCTCGTGGTGGCGCAGACCCTGCCGCGGTGGTCGCCCAGCGCGGCGGCCGCTGCCGAACCAGGAGCGCAACGGTCGGCGATCACCACCCGGGCGTGGTTGGTGATGATCGGATCCGCGACGACCGCCATGGCGGGTCTGTCCGTGTTCGTCGTCTCGGGGAGTTGGCTCGACGATGCATTCGATGTGTCGACGGGCGGAATCGGCGCGATCGCCGTGACCTTCGGTTCGGTCGAGCTGGTGGCCAGCCTCACCAGCGCCGGCATCGCCGACCGAGTCGGAAAGCTACGCAGCACCTTCGCCGGGCTGGTGCTGCTCATGCTCGGGCTCGGCGTGATGCTGGCAGCCGACGGGCGACTCGCCGTCGGCTTGGGCGGGTTGTTGATCTTCCTCCTCGGATTCGAGTTCGCCTTCGTCACGTCGCTGTCACTCGTCAGTGAGGCCATGCCCGACGCCCGCGGGACCACGCTGGCGGTGTCGAACGCCGTGGGGACCGTGGCCAGGGCGTCAGGCGCCGTTCTGAGCGGCTGGCTCTTCGAGAAGTACGGCATCGCGGCGACGGCCGCGTTGTCGGCTACTGCGGCTGCCGTGGCGGCCCTCTCACTGCTCGTCAGCCGCCGGATGGCCCTACCGGCGCCTGCGTGATCGCTCAGTCGACGCGAACGATCCGCAGGACGTCGGTCGCCGCTGACGATGTCGTGGACCGAGGTGAGTCCGGTGCGCCCGCAAGCACGAGCACGATGTCACCAGAGGCGACGAACCCCGCCCTCAGTGCTGTCTCGACCGCGAACCAGACCATCTCGTCGGTGGTGCCGTAGATGTCGACTTCGAGCGGTTCGACACCCCAACTCAGCGCCAGTGATCGCACGACCGTGGGATCCGGCGACAGGCCGATCATCGTCGCCGCCGGGCGGAATCTCGCCATGGCGCGCGCCGTGCGACCGCTACGCGTGCAGCACAGGATGGCAGTTGCACCGGAGTCGTGCGCAGCTTGCGACGCGGCGTGGGTCAGCGCCGCTGTGATGGTGTCGATCGACGACATCTTCTCGTGGTGAGCCACGCGTTGGATCCGGCCGAGTCGGCTCGCCCACTGTCGATACGACGCTTCCGACTCGGCGCGCTCGGCGACGGTGACCATGGTTCGTACCACCAACGCGGGGTCGTGACCGATCGCCGTCTCGCCCGAGAGCATGAGCGCGTCGGTGCCGTCGAACACCGCATTGGCGATGTCGCTCACCTCAGCGCGCGTCGGTGAGGGCGCGGTGATCATCGACTCCAACATCTGCGTCGCCGTGATCACCGGCACGCCGGCCTCCACACAGTGACGCACGATCCGCTTCTGCAGATGCGGGACATCCTCGATCGGGCAGTCGATCCCCAGATCGCCACGCGCCACCATCACCACGTCGCTCGCCGCGATGATCTCGTGGAGCTGATCGATGGCTGCAGTCGTCTCGATCTTGGCGACCAGTTGCGCCCGGTCGCCGACGACAGCGCGCACCTTGTCGATGTCGGCGGCAGAACGCACGAACGAGACAGCCACGAACTCGACTCCGGCCGCGGCGACCGCCTCGGCCAGCACGAGATCCTCGGGGGTCGGCGACGGCAGTCGCAGAGTGTCCGACGACAGGTGCACCCCGGGCCGACCGCTCGCCTCTCCCCCGGTTTCGAGTCGTGCGACGACGCAGTCTGTGGCGATCGCGGTCACCCGCATGGCGATGGCACCGTCGCCCAGTTGCACGCGGCTCCCGACGGCGAGATCCTCGAGCAGCGTGGGGTACGCGACCGTGATGTGATCGGCGTCGCTGGTCCCCGTTCCGGGCCGCAGGGTGACGAACTCACCGGCGAGGAGAGTGACGCCGCCGATCGGAAACGAACCGGCGCGAACCTTGGGGCCAGGCAGGTCGGCGAGCACACCCACGACGCGCCCTCGCTGGCGGGCGACATCCCTGACCCGTCCCAGGCACTCGAGGTGATCGTCGAGCGATCCGTGACTGAGGTTGAGACGAACGACATCGACACCGGCATCGATCAGTTCGCCGATCACCTCGTTCGAGTTGCTCGCCGGCCCGATGGTCGCCACGATCTTCGTTCGACCGGTCATTTCTGATTGTCTATCGTGCAATGGAACTGCTGATCATCCGCCACGGCCTGCCTGTGCGCCGAGAACTCACGAGCGGAGCCGCCGACCCCGAGCTGTCGGAGGCCGGACGTGAACAGGCCGAACACCTCGCCCGCTACCTCGCATCCGAGCCGATCGACGCCGTGTACGCGAGCCCGCTGGCGAGAGCAAGGGAGACTGCAGCGCCGCTCGCATCCTCGCACGGCGCGAACATCGCGATTTCGGACGGGATCGCCGAGTTCGATCAACACAGCTCCGAGTACGTGCCGGTCGAGGAACTCAAGGCCGCCAACGATCCCCGTTGGCACGCGATGCTGGCCGGAGAGTGGGGCATCGACGAGTCCGAGGCCGACTTCCGGTCGCGGGTCGTTGACGCCATCGAGACCATCATCGCAGACCACGGCGGACAGCGCGTTGCGGTCGTGTGTCACGGAGGCGTGATCAACGGCTACCTCTCGCACATCCTCGGCCTCGACACCTTCGCCCGCGGATTCTTCTATCCGAATTACACATCGATCAATCGGGTGGCGGCGGCGTCGAGCGGAGAACGTTCGATCGTCACCGTCAACGAGACCAGTCACCTGCGCGGTACCGGGCTCCCGATGGGTCTGTTCCAGAGGGGCTGACCGATGCAACTCAGCGATCTGATCGACTTCCTCGACGCGTCTCCATCGCCCTGGCACGCCGTCGAATCCGCGATCGTCCGCCTCGACGGCTTCGAACGCGTCCACGAGACCGACAGCTGGGCGGATGTGCCGAGTACCGGCTACGTTCTGCGCGGCGGGGCACTGATTGCATGGAGCATCCCGGCCGACGCCGATGCCCGCACCCCGTTCCGCCTCGTCGGCGCACACACCGATTCGCCGTGCCTGCGCGTCAAACCGAAGCCCGACGCCGGTGGCCACGGGTGGAAGCAACTCGCCGTCGAGGTGTACGGGGGCATCTTGAACAACAGCTGGCTCGACCGCGACCTCGGCGTGGCCGGCAGGATCGTCGACGCCGACGGCACTTCGACGCTGGTTGCCGTGGCCGACCCGATCGCACGCGTCCCACAGCTGGCGGTTCATCTCGATCGAGACGTCAACAGCATCGGTCTCGTGCTGGACACCCAGCAACACCTCAGCCCCGTCTGGGGCGTCGGAGCTGCCTCGACCGGCGAGTTCGCCGAGTGGATCGCCACCGTCGCAGGCACCGACGCGCCACCCTCGTGGTGGGAGCTCTGCCTCTACGACGTGCAGGGTGCTGCGGTGCTCGGCGCGGACCGCTCGCTGTTCGCATCGGGTCGGCTCGACAACCAGGTGTCGTGCTGGGCCGCGACCACCGCGCTTGCCGTTGCCGAGCCAACCGACGCGATCGCGGTGGTCGTGCTGAACGACCACGAGGAGGTCGGCTCGGCCAGCGCCACCGGAGCAGCGGGGCCGTTCCTGCAGACGGTGCTGTCACGCCTGGTTGCTGCGCGAGGCGGGTCCGACGACGATCTGCACCGAGCGTTCGCCGGCTCGGCGTGCGTGTCGGCCGACAATGCCCACGCCGTGCACCCGAACTACTCCGAACGACACGAGCCGGGACACCGGCCCATCGTCAATGCCGGGCCCGCGATCAAGGTCAATGCCAACCAACGCTACGCAACATCGGCCCACACCGCTGCACTGTTCCAGCGTGCGTGCGAGCTCGCCGACGTCCCATGGCAGGTGTTCGTGTCACGCAACAACATGCCGTGCGGTTCCACGATCGGACCCGTCACCTCGACGCGGCTCGGCATCGACACCGTGGATGTCGGGGTGCCGCAACTCTCGATGCACTCGGCTCGCGAACTCTGCGGAGCCGACGATCCAGCACACCTCGCACGGGCGCTGGGCGAGTTCCTCGCCTGCTCAGCCGACGCGTGACTGCGCTTCGTCGAACACGCGCTGCAATTCGACCGACAACTGCTGCGTCGCGGATCTCACGGCGTCGCGCGAGACACGCGGAGATTCCGCTGCGTGCTCGGGGTCGCCGACCACGATCGGCTCGCCGATCACGACACACACCTTGTGCGGATGGATCATCTTTGCGTGCCGGGGCATGACGCGCGCCGAGCCTCCGATGCCGATCGGGATGATCGGGACGCCAGTACGTGCGGCGACGTAGGCAGCGCCACTGAAGAGCGGATGGACTGCAGGACCGTCCTTGCGTTCGCCTTCGGGGAACAGCGTGAGGGGTTCGCCCGCTTCGAGGATTCGGATGCACGTTGCGATCGCCTCGCGGTCGGCCTGCCCGCGATTGACCGGGAACGCGCCGAGCGACGACGCCAACCAACCCGCACGACGGCCGTTCCAGATCTCCTGCTTGCCCATGAACCTCACCCGGCGAGTCGTGACGCACGCCGTGATAGGCGTGTCGACATAGCTCCGATGGACCGGCGCGAGTATGTAGCCACCCGACGCCGGAAGGTTCTCGCGACCCTCGATCCGCGTGCGGGTGAAGATCTGGGTGAACCAACACAGAGCACTGCGGAACACGACATATGCGACGCGACTGGCGCGCGTTTCGGCACTCGGAAGGTGTCGTCGTTCGGAGGTCACCGCCGATGTCATTGCGAGTTGCTCACCTGCAAGAGGGTCATCACTCGTTCGACAACATCATCGATCGTGAGACCGCTGGTGTCGACCACCACGGACCCGGACGCCTCCGTCAGGGGGCTGTCACTGCGCGTCGAGTCCTTGC
>JBGTEH010000463.1:0-13982 GCA_041747915.1 Ilumatobacteraceae bacterium | reverse complement strand
GCGACGAGCGGGTCGAGCAGGTGCTGATCGTCACGCCCGACAAGGATCTCGGACAGTGCGTGCGGGGCAACCGGGTCGTCCAGTTCGATCGTCGCAAGCGCGAGATCATCGACGCCGACGGTGTGCGGGCGAAGTTCGGTGTCGGGCCCGAGTCGATCGCCGACTACCTCGGTCTGGTGGGAGACACAGCAGACGGCTTCCCCGGACTTCCCGGATGGGGCGCCAAGAGCGCGGGGCTCGTGCTCGGCCGCTACGTGCACATCGAGAACATCCCGGCCGCCGCCGGCCAGTGGGACGTCGATGGGCTCCGTGGGGCGGCCAAACTCTCAGCGACCCTGCAGGCACAGCTCGCCGACGCCCTACTGTTCCGCGAGATTGCCACCGTGGTGACCGACATCGATGTCGGTACCGTCGACGACTGGCGTTGGCGCGGCCCGACGAAAGACTTCGCGACGGTGGCCGCCGAGATCGACGCACCAGACCTCGAGGCGTTCGCCGACCGTCTCGCTCCCTGAGCAGGAGCGTTCGACCCGGACGCGACTGCGCCGCCGACTGAGGTGACGACCAGGTGATCTGCGGCACACAGACGATGCCGATGAAGGCTGCTACCTTCCGGTCCTGACCTGGTTCACGGGCGCCCATTGCACAGGACCCGGTCGTCACCTCACTCGGCGGCGGGCCATCACCCTAGCGGCGCGTTCGATGACTCGCCAGCTAGCCTCCCACACGGTTCCGGCACCGTCACGCGGCGTCGTAACGTTCGAGGAGGGGTGCGAGAGCGGCCGAATCGGCACGCTTGGAAAGCGTGTGAAGGGCAACCTTCCGTGGGTTCGAATCCCACCCCCTCCGCCATGGTGTCATCCGGTGCCTTTCCCCGGGGCGCTCTTCCGTCGGGTCTGACCGCCGCCGACGCGATGGGCCTCGCCCTCGACGAGGCCCGCCTCGCGCCCGTTCACAACGACGTGCCCGTTGGGGCGATCGTCGTCCACGACGGTCTGGTGATCGCTTCGCGTCACAACGAACGCGAACTGCACGGCGACCCGGTGGCCCACGCCGAGATCCTCGCGCTGCGCGATGCGGCCGCCCACCTCGGGCAGTGGCGACTCGACGAGTGCACGCTGTACGTCACGCTCGAGCCGTGCCCGATGTGCGCCGGTGCGCTCGTCAATGCTCGCCTCGGGCAACTCGTCTACGGTGCCCACGACCCAAAAGCCGGCGCCGTGACCAGCGTGTTCGACGTGCTCAGCGGTGAACGGCTCAACCACCGCGTCGAGGTCACCAGCGGTGTGCAATCCGCCGAGTCGGCCGAACTGCTGCGAGCGTTCTTTCGGAGTCGCCGCACTCCACTTTCGCCAACCGTTTCTCGTGAACCCGTGCGCGAATAGTTTCGCAACGAGATCACGAGAACGCTGTCGTTGGTTGTGTTGTCAGTGATCCTTGCGACGCAGGCTGCTGATCAACCGGCGCAGCGCCGATGCGCGTTCATCGGCGACCGCCTCGGCGGGCTCGAGGGCACCCTGCTCGTCGGCGACATCTGACAACTGATCGTCGACGACCGCATACTCGGCGTCGACCGCCGCGGCCTCCTCTGCGTACATCACTTCGGCTCGCATCGCCATGGTGGGCGGGGCGAAACCAACAGGACTCGGTGCCGTCCGTTGTACGTGCTCGGGCACCTCGGCGAACGGGTCGAAGACGGCCGTCATCGGGCTGATGACGGGAACTTCGCCCGACACCATCTCAATTGCGGCGATCGCGCGACGGACTGCGGCCGCGACCTCATCGGGTACCTCGTCGGCAGCCTCGTCGTCGTCCGACAACTCCAGTGCCGGCATCTCGAAACGCAGCTCACCGGACCCGGTGATCGGCGGCGGCTCGGGAGCGCTGGAACCCATGGCCGAGTCGATCCCCGAGCCGGTCACGTCGACCACCACCGGCTCGTCGTCGGAGTTCGGCCACTTCAGTTGGAAATCATCGGGATCGGCGTCGTCGACCACATCGACGGTCGGTTCGAGGATCGAACCATGGTCGATGATCTCGGAGGATTCGTCGATCTCCGGCGTCACGGCGATCTCGGTGGTGACAGCGGTCTCGCTGGCATCGATGATGTCAACGACCTTGGGCTCGATGTACTCCATGACGTCGGCGAGGTCGGCGACCGCAGCCATCTCCTCGTCTGCGCTGTCGAAACTCTCAGCTCCATCGAAGTCGATGGAGACGTCGTCGCGGTCGACGGCGCCGTAGCCGTACGAGTCGAACATGAACACGTCGAACGCGCTCGACGCCTCGAGTGGCGAGGTCGGATCCGCGAGTTCGTCCCATTCGATGACGAGCTCGTCTCCGATCAAATCGGAGACCATGCCCGTCGCCTGCTCAGCATCGGACGGAGCGAAATGGTTGGTCGGCCCAGCTTGACGGCCGACCCCACGAGGCTCGGCGCTGCTGGCGAACCAGCGGTGGATTCCGGACGGATGGTGACGATATGCGGTCACCCGCACTGTCGTGACGGCGTGATTCGCAAGGTCGGTGACGAGATCCTCCGTCGAGGTCTCGGTCGCGACCATCACGGCGTCAGCATCCACGGAAGGCTCGCGCTCGAACAGGCGACCGAGGTGCTCCACGTCGCCGACGCGTACCGTTCCGCTCTCGAGCTGGACCTGATCGACCACGCCCGCATCGAGAAGCCGGCGAGCGAGGGACAGATCCGAGGCCCGCTCCGCGTAGTAGACGACGCCTGTGTCGAGGTACACACGCACCTCCGGATCGACCTCGAAGACGATCTCGCCGGTGAAGGCGCGATCGCTGGCCTCGTCGAGTGTCATCCATCCGGGCTGCGGTCCACGGACCGACAGCAAGCCGGTCGTCGTCGCCGTCGAGCCGGACTTGATTCCTGCGTTGTGCACCATCAGGCCACCTCCACTTGTGTTGATTCGATTGACGCAAGGAGCGTCACGAGAATTTCGACGACGACCTCGCGGCCGGAGTCAGGGTCGATCAGTTGGCACGGCACCACGGCTTCGCCTGCGAGCGCTCCGAGCGAACGCGCCAGGCGGCGGGCCAGCACCTCGTCGTCGCAGCGGTTCACTGCGATGACCGCGGGGACGCGCAGGTCGCGCAGCAGCGCGCGAAGTTCGACGCCGGCGTCGGCGTGTGTCTCGGACGCTTCCGCGTCGATCACGAACGCGACGACGTCGACCTCGCCCTTCAAGATGTTGGTCATGAACCGAAAGCGCGCCTGACCCGGGGTTCCGAAGAGCAGCAGGCGGATGTCGTCGTTGGTCAGGTGGTAGGTTCCGAAGTCCATCGCCACCGTCGTGAGCGACTTGATGTCGGACTCCGTGCCGCTCGTCATCACGTCGGTGGAGACCACGGGGGTCTGCGAGACCGACCGGATCATCGAGGTCTTTCCGGCCGCGAACGGGCCGGTGACGAGGATCTTGAACACCTGACTCATGTCACCGCTCCGGCCAGCATGGATGCACGGCTCTGGACCGACGCGCGGAGCTGGCGCTGATCGACGCGTGTCGATGCCAGTACGGCGAGCACTCGCTGTGTGCCGATCGGCCACACCAGAAGAAGGCCGGCGTCGTGGTCGATCACGAGTTGATGGAGCCTGGTGCCGCCGCCCATTGCGGCGAGTTGCTTGGCGAGGCCAACTGCCGCCGCGAGCATCGCTGGATGCGACGGATCGTCAGTGAGTGCGCTGCAGCAAGCGAGGCCGAACCCGTCGACCGACGCGAGGAGCGAGCCGCCGACGCCGTCGACTCGCTGCGCCAGTTCGTCGAGTACTTCAACGGTCGTCAGCCCGTCGCTCGTCGACGGCGTTGATGAGACCGTTGGCGACGATGCCAGAGCGATCCAACCGGCTGGGGCCAGCGGAGGCGCAGGCGGCGACGACTCGTCGGCGAACGAGTTCGTGAACGACGACGAATCATCGATGACAGCCTTGACCTTTTCCATACAGAAGAGGTATCGGCAACACGGACGCCTTCTTGAATGCTTTCTCCCCAATCCCGCGGGTTCAACTCGCCTCGCGTCTCTTCGTCAGCAACAAAGTCGTTGCCGTGCGTTGTTGCTGACGCTGAGTCGGGTGGGTTGGCGGAAGGCGTGGGATTCGAACCCACGGAGGCCCAGAAGACCTCAACAGTTTTCGAGACTGTCCCATTCGTCCGCTCTGGCAGCCTTCCGGGTCCGAGACTAGCGGTGCGGATCGCCGGTGGCTACGAGCAGATTGTTCCGTCGTCGGGCGCAGCGAGTTGGAGCAGGTAGGTGTGCACGAGGGCCTGCACGCAGTCGCTGCCGCGGTAGCCCGTGTGCTGGTTGGCCTCGACGACCACGAGGAGACCGTCTTCCAACGCGTCAGCCATGGCGCGTGTGCTTTCCAGCGGCGTCGCCGCGTCTCCGGTGGTACCGATCACGACGATCGGCCCGGCGCCGACGCCCGTGATGTCGATGCGGGGATCGACCGCAGGCGGAAAGAACGTGCACGAGTACGAACCCGTCGTGTACGGGAAGATGCGCGGCGCCACTTCGAGGATTGCGTCGACGTCGGCGTCGGACTCCTCCACGCTCGGACGGTCGGCGTCGTCGGCGCAGTTGATCGCCTGGAACGACTCGATCAGGTCGCCGTACGTGCCGTCGGAGCGACGGCCGTAGTACGCATCGTTGAGCTGGACGAGCCCGGCGCCGTCACCTGCCGCCGCATCCTCGAGCGCCCGCTCGAACGCGGGCCAATAGCTGTCGGAGTACATCGCCTGCGCCGTGGCGATCGCTGCGATTCCGCGATCGACCGGCGGACGGCCATCGGAGCTCGGCAAGGGCGCGTCGTCGAGGCTGGTCATCAGACGGTCGTAGGCACCCGCCGCATCGCCATCGTTGTGGAAGGCGCACGACGAATCGTCGCTGCACTGAGCGAGAAACGTGTCGAGCACGGCCTCGAAGCCAGCGCCCTGCTGGCGGCTCGCCTCGAGCGGGTCGGCGTTGGGGTCGCTCGCACCGTCGAACACCGCTGCGCGCACCGTGGTGGGAAACAAGGTGGCCCACACTCCACCGAGTTCGCTGCCATAGCTGAATCCGAAGTACGAGACCTGGTCGGCGCGCAGTGCCTGGCGAATGGCGTCCATGTCGCGTGCCGAGTTGTTGGTGCCCACGAACTGGAGATCGGCGACCCGCTCGACGCAGCGCCGAGCGAACTCCTCGGCGTTGGCGACGATCGCGTCGCGCTCGGCCTGATCATCGGGGGTGACGTCGTAGTTGGCGAAGAACCGGTCGTACTCGCCGTCGTCGATGCAGTCGACGACGCCCTCGCTGCGACCGGTGCCACGGGGATCCCACCCGATGATGTCGAAGTTGTCGGTGATCTCGGAGTCGAAGTAACCGGATGCACTCGTGGCCAACGAAGCACCCTCGGCGCCGGGGCCACCCCGGTTCGCCAGCATCGGCCCGACCGCCTCGTTGCTCGCGCGATGACGGGCGACGTACAGGTCGATCGTGTCTCCCTGTGGATCGGCGTAGTCGACCGGCACCGTGATTCGGCCCTCGTCGACGCGATCGCTCAGCGCGGTCCACTCGATCGCGTAGTCGAGCGCAGCGGGCGGTTCGGAGGACGACGTTGGTTCGACCACCGAATCGGGCGGATTGGTGATGCCGGTGACGTCGCGGACCACGACGGCGGGCTCACGGGATTCGGTCGAGCATCCGGCGATGGCGCCGATCACGATGGCCGCCGCGGGGACGAGAACGAGGCGACGCATCGACCTGATCGTACGGGCGGGCGAATCGCCCGCGACATCGCCTCAGCGCTCGTAGCGTGACCGCATGCGGATGCCCCCTCACTCGATGATGCCCGGCGACAAGGACGCACTCAAGGGCGTGTCGCTGCGGGATGGAACGTGGCGTCGAGTGTGGACGTTCGCCCGACCGTATCGACGGACCATCGCGCTGTTCCTCACCGCGATCGTCGCGGCGGCGCTGCTGGCGTTGGTTCCACCGTTCGTCTTCCGCGGCATCATCGACAATGCCATTCCCGACGACGATCGCCAGCAGATCATCGTGCTCGCCTCGCTGGCCGTGCTCGCCGCACTCGGCGATGCGGCTCTCGCGATCGTGCAGCGATGGACGAGCGCCAAGGTCGGCGAGGGCCTCATCTATGACCTGCGCCGATCGCTGTTCGCCAAGATCCAACGGATGCCCATCGCCTTCTTCACCCGTACCCCAACTGGCTCGATCACGTCGCGCCTCAACAACGACGTCGTCGGCGCGCAGACCGCAGTCACGAGCACGTTGGGCAGCATTGTCAGCAACGTGATCGTGCTGGCCACCACGCTCGCTGCCATGTTCTGGCTCCAGTGGCAGCTCACGTTGTTGACGCTGATCGTGTTGCCGTTGTTCATCGTGCCCGCTCGGCGGGTCGGCGTGAGGCTGCAGGCCATCGCACGCGAGCAGATGGGATACAACGCGGCGATGAACACTCAGATGACCGAGCGTTTCAACGTGTCCGGCGCGACCCTGGTGAAGCTGTTCGGATCGGGCGGACGAGAGCGCGCTTCGTTCGACCACCGCGCGGCAGGGGTACGCAACACCGGCATCCAAGCAGCGCTGCTCGGCCGGGTGTTCTTCGTGGCGCTCGGGCTCGTGGGCGCGCTCGGCACGGTTGCGATCTACGGCTTCGGCGCGTTCATGGTCGTCAACGGCAGCATCAGCGTGGGCACGCTCGTGGCGCTCGCCGCCCTGGTCACCCGGGTCTACCAACCGCTCACCGGCTTGACGAACGCGCGCGTCGAGCTGATGACGTCGATGGTGAGTTTCGAGCGGGTGTTCGAAGTCCTCGACGCGCCCGAGGCGATCCAGGAACGGCCCGGAGCCGTCGACCTCGTCGCGCCACGAGGTGCAGTCGAGTTCGACAATGTTGTCTTCCGGTACCCGCCGGCGGCCGAGTCGGCGATCGCATCGATGGAGACCAACGCGGGGCTCGGCACCGACTCCGACCCGGACGTCGACGTGCTGACCGGGCTGTCGCTGACGGTCGAGGCAGGCGAGACTCTCGCACTCGTGGGCGCATCCGGGGCCGGCAAGTCGACCACGATCTCGTTGCTGCCACGGCTGTACGACGTGACATCGGGCGCGGTACGCATCGATGGCCACGACGTTCGAGATCTCACGTTTGACTCGCTGCGTACCTCGATCGGCGTCGTGTCGCAGGACCCGCACCTCTTCCACGAGTCGATCGGCGACAACCTGCGCTACGCCGACCCCGATGCCACCGACGAGCAACTCGTCGCGGCGGCGAAGGCGGCGCGCATCCATGACACGATCGCTGCGCTCCCCGACGGCTACGACACGATCGTCGGCGAACGCGGTTATCGGTTGAGTGGCGGCGAGAAGCAGCGTCTCGCGATCGCACGCCTGCTCCTGAAGAACCCGTGCATCATGGTGCTCGACGAAGCGACCAGCCACCTCGACAACGAGAACGAGGCGCTCATCCAAGCGGCTCTCGACCACGCAATGCGCGACCGCACCGCCATCGTGATCGCCCATCGACTGTCGACGATCCGCAGCGCCGACCGCATCGCGTTCGTCGAACACGGTCGCATCGCCGAGATCGGCACCCACGACGAGCTGCTGGCGGCCGACGGGCGCTACGCCCATCAACTCAATGCCGGGGAGCTCGTGCTCCCCGGCTGAGCCGTTCAGCTCCTCCACTCCAGGCTGTAGCCGGACTCGCCGGTCTGCTCGTAGTACTCGACCACGATCGTGTTCGTTCCAGCCGCGAGTGCGACGTTGTTGACAGTTGTTGTCTTGTAGCCGTACGTCGCCCAGTCGTCCATCACCGTCACCCCATTGACCTTGATGCGCATTCCGTCGTCACTGCCACGCCGCAAGCTGATGGTGCACGCAGCGTTCGTGACGAACGTCTTCGTGAACCGAGCCGTGTAGTAGTCAGCATTGATGCCTGCCTGGGGGCCGAGGGTGTCGTTGACTTTGCGGACCTCGGCGACGTTGGCTGTTGTCGGCACACCAGCGAACGGTGTCGTCGGCGGTGTGCTGAACGATGTCTTGTTCCAGTACTCGGCCGACCACGTTCCAGCGCCGAAGTTTCGGGTGAAGCTCCCCGCAGTGACGTTGCACGGTGCGCCGACGGTTCCGACGGGCGGCGGCAGTGTCGTTGTTGTCGTCGTCGGTGGTGTCGTTGTCGTCGTTGTAGTCGTTGTGGTCGACGTCGTCGTCGGTGGGATCGTCGTGGTCGTCGTCGTTGTCGGTGGTGTCGTTGTGGTCGTCGTCGTCACGGGTGGGGGCGGCGGGGTACCTTGGGCATTGGGATCGACGGTCCAGCCGTTGATCGCGTAGTTGCCGCTCTCGTCCACCTGCAGCGTTGCTCGCGACACGGTGCGTTGACCGTTGCCGGCGTCGACGTTGGCGTAGAAGTTGAACCGCTGCTCGAGGTTCGTCTCACGCACCCCGAGGAACCAGTTCGATGCGTTCGATGGAGCGAGGTTGTACCGCAGCTCGAGTGAGCTGGCGACGATTCCTCCGTCGATGTTGGTGCGGTAGTCAGCGTTGTTGCCGCCGTTGAACAGCACCCTGGAATTCGGCACGAACGTGTACCCGTCGACGTCGAAGCGGTTCGAGCTGGAGTTCCCACCGGTTTGGGTGATCGAGATGATCGTGTCGTTCACACCGAGCGTCGAAGGCGTGTAGCTCTTCACCGCCGAATCGGCGGACGCCTGCGACGTGTAGTCGCGCGCTGCTTGCAGACATGGCTGTCCGGCGACCGACGCGGTGCATTTCGGGTTTGCCGCGTCGTGGGTGTCGGTGATCATCACGAGGTCATCGGGGATCTCGACTGTCGCCGGCACCGCAGGGGGTGGCGCCGCCGCGGGGCGGAAGTTGACCGAGCGGAACGCTGTGTACTCCGAGCCGCGGGTCGACGCATCGGAGACCCGTTTGTTCATCAACAACGAGGCGTTGTCCGAGATCAATCGGCCGGCGCCGCCGAATACGAAGGTTGCGCCCCGACCCGTGACGCTGTGCGCCTTGGGCGCGTCCGTTGCGTACACCGCGAGGGCGTCGACGGTGCACCCGTCGAACTTGCCCTGGCCGGCGACGACGCTGGCACCGGACTGCAGCGTGACGACATCGGTGAAGTAGTAGATGCCCGATGCGAAGTAGTGGTCGCCGGGGCCGAGCGTGATCGGACTGTTGTACTGCCCGGGGAAGTAGACTTTGCATGCGCCGACCGTCGCCTGATTGGTACTCGGGCGCGTGTAGGGCGGAAGGGGAGGCAGCACGGGGTAGCCGCGCGCTGTGCTGGCGTCTTCGCGGTCGCCAACGTATGCCTGCCATGACGTGTTCGTGTCGGGAGCTGTCGCGATCGTCGTACACACCGGAGCGACCGGGCTCGGAAGTGCCCCTGCGGTCTGCATCAGGATCACGGGATTGGTCGCACAGTCGGTTGCCACGGGCGGTGCGGGCGCAACGGGCGTGCTGTAATCGAGATAGCGGGCCGCCGGAGTCTGTGGCGAAAGGAACGTCGACAGTGTGACGCCACCGGCGATGTTCAGATCGGCTGAGGTTGCGTCGATGCGGCCGGCATTGACGAACGCGCTGCCCGAGATCTCCTTGATCGCAGCTCCCGGACCGACACCCCTGAGCTGTGACGTGTTCGGGTCGTTGCTGGTCGTGACGACCGCAAAGCGGCCACGTCCGGAGGTGACAGGCGCGTCGGCCTGGCACGACACGGTTGCGGCGAAGCCGTTGAGCGTGAACACCTTGTAGCCGTCGTAGCACCCGTTCGGGCCGTAGGACGCCTGCTCGACCATGGCAATGCTCACTGCTGACTTTGCGCTCCAGAACGTACGGTCGCGAATCTCGATGGGCGGTCGGTTCATGAAGAGCACGGTGGCGAGGTTCAGCAGCGCGAACACCGCGAGTGAGCCGACCACCATGAGGCACAGCACCATGGTGAGGACCGATCCACGATCCCTGTCGCGGCGAGCAACAGCGACCGGACGTGAGCTGAGTGGGATCTTCATCATGGCCTCGAGATCATCAGGCAGGACACCGCTTTGTCGGGTGCCAGTTGGACAGTGAAGCCGGCGGTGCCGGCGACGTCAGGTGGCCCGACGGCGACGGGCACGCCGTTGGCGGTGCATTCGGTGCGGTCGTACACGAACCCGCCTCCCGCTTCGGTGACCTGCACGTCCTTGGACGTCTCGCCCGCAGCGAACCCGTAGTCGAACGTGACCGACGATGTTTCCTCGACATCCAGTTCGCGGTCACCCAACCCCGAACTCAATGTCCACTTCCCGGTGGCAGGCTTGATGAGTCCGGCTCCGGTGTCGATGCGCTTCTGGACCGTGAGGGTTCCGCCGCACTCAGCGATCATGATCGAACGCAGGATCGAACCGAGTTCGCTGAACTGACCTTTGAACAGGCTGGCCGTTCCGGCGTTGTTCAACGCCGCCGAGTATTCGAGGCTGCCGACGACGTCCTTGAGCTGATTGACCCTTGCGGTGTCGGTTGACTTGCTGCCGACCATCACGCCGATCACCCTCGTGCCGTCGTCCTTGGCCTGCCTGGCCACCAGCTTGGCCGCCGCCGTCGCAACGGCTTCACTGGCGCCAGCCGAGCCGCCGCCGGCAGCGCGCACTCGGTTCGGCTCGCCGTCGGTGACGAACACCAGCAGCTCCGGTTGCTCGGTTCCGTAATAGTTGCCATTGGTGTCACGAAACACGTTCCACAGCCCGTCTTCCCAGTTCGTACCGCTGCCGCTGTTGTCCCAGATCTGGTCCCAGTGGACGCCATCGCCGTTCGGATCGCGCTTGGCCTGTCCGGCGGCGCCGCCGCCGGTGCCCGGCCACTTGTTGTCGGTCTGGTTGAAGTTGTCGAGATCTGTCACCCGGTTGACGAGTAGGTCGACGTCGCCACCCGCATTCAGCAGCGACAGATACGGCGAACGGACGCCGTTGTTCACCTTCGACCCGGCGATGATGCCCATGCCGTACGCCTCCTTGTCGAAGCCGTTGAGCGAGAGGGTGGTGGGTGTGCCGGTGAAGCCTCGGACGAATCCTTCGGCGGCCTGCTCGGTCGCCTCGTCGCCGTCGCTCGCCGGAACCGAACCGGATGTGTCGATCACGAGTGCAATGCGGCCACCGCAGCGGCTCGGCGGCGCGCTCGGGTTCTTCAGACCGCCTCGCCCGTTCGAATCGAGCTCGTTCTGGGCAGACAGTCCCCCGCCACCGGAGACGAAGGTCTTTCCGCTCTCGAACGTGAACTCCACGTCCTCGCCGACCGGTCGGATGTACTGCGTACGTGCGATCACGTCAGCGGCGAACGTGGGAGGCATCTTGGGCACCCAACCCACCGGTGGGGCCGGCACTTCGTAGGCGACGCCGACGGTCTTGACCGTCTCGCTGGCCGTGCCGGGGAATCGAATCTCGTACCGACTGATGCGCCACTCACCGTTGACCTGCTCGTACCGATAGGACACGATGTAGTACACGTTGGTCCCGGCATCGAGGTCCGGTCGCACGAGCGTCAGCACATTGGTCGAGTCCGGACCGAAGTCGTGGTTGATCGACATCGCCGGCGGGCCGCCGTCGACCACGGTGGCGAGCGCCGTCGCGAGCGCAACGTCGTCGGAATCGTCGTGAGAAGCAATGGCCGACGAAAGATCGACGGGCAGCCACGTCTGCACGAACGTGATGTCCTTCGACTCGGCGAGGCGTGAGGATGCCGATGCCTCGGTGCGCAGCACCGTCGTGAACGCCATCGCGATGGCGACGATCAGAATGCCCGAGATCAAGACGGAGATCAGCATCTCGGGCAACGTGAATCCACCATCGCGCCCTTCGCCGTTCGTCGGGGTCTTTGGATCAGGGTGCTGAGACATCTTTGACTTCTTCCGCTCGGACGTCGGCTTTCACGACGTCGACCTTGCTGGTGTACTGGCCCGTTGGTGAGGTGATCTGGACGGTGACGAGTTGCATCGTGCGGTTCGGCGTGTAGCCGATCGCTGGATTGCAGTCGAGAGGGTTGACCGCTTGCCAATCGCCCTTTCCGATGTTGAGTTCGGGGTTCCAGTACTTGATCTCGGTGATCGACACGGCGCTGCCCTCCCACCCGACGGCATCTGCGGCCTGCTGTGCCTGAGCGAGATACGGGTTCGGCACGAGATTCTGTGGACAACGGACCGGGAGGTAGGCCACGAGATAGTCGGCGGCGGCACCGAGCACCGCCTGCGTCTTGGCTCGCTCGTCGTTCTGGCGTGAGGCTCGAACGACGGCCCACATCCCGCCAACGATTGCGAGGATGACCGTTCCCATCAGCACGGTCGCAACGAGCATCTCGGTGAGCGTGTAGCCACCATCTCGTTGGGCACGATCACGTTCGGTCGAACGCGTCGCGTGGGGCTCAGTGGGAGTCGGTTGCATATCCATGGCCTTTGGTCTTCGGCATGTCGGGGGTCCGCCTTGAAGAGATGGCACCGAAGCGCCGGTTGAGAACACCTGCGAACCTACGGAGGTCGCTGTCAGGGGGGGCCGTGGTCAGTGTCAGCGGTCTGCAAAGTCAAGAAGACTTGACGACTCCGCGGCGCAGCCGCTTCCCTGGCGCTTCGGGGTGCGAGACTCGACGGATGATCGAGGCTGCCATCCGTGCCGCCGCCGTGCCCCCGTTCCGTGCAATGGCGATGAGCCGCGAGGCGAGCGCACTCGAAGCTGCCGGCAGGCGGATCATCCACTTGGAGGTGGGCCAGCCGGCAACCCCACTCCCACGACTCGCCCGCGACGCCGTTCGCCGCCACCTCGACTCGCCGCTCGGATACACGAATGCGGGCGGGTTGCATGAGCTGCGCCGACGCCTTGCGGACCGGGAAGACGTCGATGCCGGACGGGTCATCGTAGTCGCCGGCGCATCGGCAGGCTTCACCCTCGCCTTCTTGACGTTGTTCGAGCCGGGCGATCGCGTCGGCGTGCTCGAGCCCGGATATCCGTGTTACCGCAATGCCCTCATCGCTCTCGGGATGACGCCCGTGGCCATCCCGGTCGGGCCCGACACGAGATGGGCACCGACACCGGCGCACCTGCCCGACGGACTCGCCGGCTTGGTGCTGGCATCCCCGTCGAACCCGACCGGCACGATCCTGAGCACCGATGCCCTCGCGGGTGTGTCGGCGGCCTGTCGTGACCGGGGGATCGTCGTGATCGCGGACGAGATCTACCACGGCATCGTCGATGGGATCCCCGCGCCGCGCGTGCTCGAGGTCCATCCCGACGCGGTGGTCGTCAACAGCTTCTCGAAGTACTGGTCGATGACCGGATGGCGTGTCGGTTGGATCGTGGTGCCGGACTCGCTCGTCGACACGGTCGAACGCCTCCAGCAGAACCTCTACATCTGCGCTCCGCACGTGTCACAAGTAGCCGCTCTCGCCGCGCTCGATGCGACGGAGGAACTCGAGGGTCACGTGGCGCGGTATCGCCAGAACCGAGCGATCGTGATCGACGGCCTCGCTGCGGCCGGCATCACCGATCTCGCACCAGCCGATGGGGCGTTCTATGTGTACGCGCACGTACCGCACCTCACCTCCGCGATCGGCATCGACTCGCTGGAGTTGACCGGGCGGTGGCTGAACGAGATCGGCGTCGCAGCCACTTCGGGAATCGACTTCGATCTCGGCCGCGGTCACGAGTACGTGCGGTTCTCGTGCGCCGGCACACCGTCCGACATGGCCGAGGCGTGCGAGCTGATCGCCGGGTGGACCCCATGAGCGACCCGACCTTGGAACGTACCGGTGCGGCCGGTCCGCTCGACGGGCTGCGCGTCGTCGACATGTCGACCGTGCTCGCCGGGCCGAACTGCGCGCGCTACCTGGCCGATTTCGGCGCCGACGTGATCAAGGTCGAACGACCGGACGGCGACAGCCTGCGCGACATGGCCTGGCGTGATCCTCGCGACGGTTCAGGGCTGTGGTGGAAGCTGGTCAA
>JBGTEH010000462.1:0-2522 GCA_041747915.1 Ilumatobacteraceae bacterium | reverse complement strand
GACGATGTGGAACGACGTCTCGCGCGCCGCCTTCACCCACTCGGGGGGCACGCCGTGCAGTTGCTTGGTGTGGTAGATCTCGTTGAACCCGTCGACGATCGCCTTGTAACTCACCGGTACGTCCCACTCGGCGACCTCGTGGAGATCCATGTCCTCCATGCGGAAGCGGCCGAGGTCGGCGGCGATCTCGGGGCCGATCCCGTCGAGGAGCGCTGGAGCATCGTCGCGGCCGGCGAGGTTGATCCACACCCACCCGCCCCACTCGTCGGCGGCGACCGCCGGCGAACGCAGGCCGTCGAGGTGCGCTGGATCGAAGTCCTCGCGCTCGGGAACTCCGACCACCAGACCGGTCGTGTCGTACACCCAACCGTGGTACGGGCATGTGAACCGGCGGGCGCCGCAGCCGACGAGTTCGCCGACGATCGCCGGGCCGCGGTGTTGACACACATTGTGGAACGCCGCGAGCGATCCGTCGGGCTGGCGCGTGACGACGACAGTCTCGCCGTGGCCCTCGAACGTCAACCAGTCGCCGGTCGCGGAGAGTTGTTCGGAGCGTCCAGCGATGATCCAGTGGCGGGCGAGGACACGTTCGCGTTCGAGTTCGAAGCGCACCGGGTCGCTGTACACCTCGGCGCTCATCGTGCTCGGGCCGTAGTCGGGAACTCGTTGCACGCTCGGGCCGAGCCGGACCGGAACGTCGCCGCGGGTGGGGATGTGGATCATCGTTGCTCCTTCATTCGCCGGGATGACATCACGCTTGTTATGTATAACAGTTGTGATATTGTGCGTCAATGCCGAAGGTGGTCGACGTCGATCAACGACGTGTCGAACTCGCCGACGCCGCGGCGCGCGTGATCGCCCGATCGGGCATCGACGGTGCCTCGCTGCGCGAGGTCGCCGCCGAAGCGGGCTGGACCACGGGCGCGCTCGTGCACTACTTCGCCAACAAGCGCGAACTCCTCGCATTCACTCTGCAGACATCGCTCGACCGGCGCCGATCACGTCACGCCGACCGCGCCTCGCTGTCGCCGGCCGACGCACTCGAAGCGATGCTGCGAAGCGCACTGCCGACCACGCCAGAGACCACGTTGCACTGGATCGTCACCCTCGCGTTCGCCGCCCAAGCCAGCGCCGACGACGACCTCGCGAACATCCAACGCGACGCGTACCTCGACTTCCGCGGCGCGGTGTCGGCACTCGTGACGCAACCTGAAACGCTGGGGTCAGACCCCAGCGTCTCAGGTTGCGACGCCGATCGCGAGGCCGAGCGGCTGATCGCTCTCGTCAACGGCATCGCCCTGCAGGCGTTGTTCGCCCCCGATGTGTGGACCGAGCATCGCCAGCTCGCCGCACTCGAGGCGGGCTTGCGATGATGCGCGAGCGGACCGCTGACACCGAGCGGCTCGTGCTCTCGCACTTCACGCTCGATCGGAACCATCCCCTCGACGATCGGATCACCGCGGCCGCTGCCGCCGGCTTCGCGGGAATCGGGCTGTTCGCCGGACAATACCGCCAACTCCTGGCCGATGGTTGGACGGCGCGCCGGCTCCACGAACTGCTCGACGAGCACGGCGTGTCGATGCTCGAAGCCGAAGCGCTGTCCGGCTGGGGCGCTCAACGCGCGAGCGACGACTACCTCGAATTCGAGCAGTTCGTCTGGGAGATGATCGACGAGTTCGACGTGCCCTACGTTCAGGCGATCGGGCCGGTCGATGTGAGGTCTGACGGAACGTTCGCCGACGCAGCCGGTCGATTCGGAGCGCTGTGCGACCGGGCCGCGACGCACGGAGCCACAGTCGGCCTCGAATTCCTGCCGTTCACCAACATCGTCGACGCCGCCGACGCGTTGGCGATCGTCGAAGGCGCCGATCGCCCCAACGGCGGCGTGTGCGTCGACATCTGGCACCACGAACGTGGAGCGAACGACCTCGACCTCATCCGTGCGATCCCGCCCGAACTGATCGTCGGCGTCCAGATGAGCGACGGTCCGCCGGCCCCGCAATCTGCCGACCACCCGATCGACTACAAGGACGACTGCCTGCGCCACCGGGTACCGCCCGGCGAGGGCACGTTCGATGTCGACGGTTTCGTGTCGACGATCCTCGACCTCGGCGTCGACGTTGCCTGGGATCTGGAGGTCTGCAACGACGGCGCCTGGGGGCGTCCGGCAGCCGACCACGTGACCGCGTGCGCGATGGGCATGCGCTCGGTGCTCGAACGATGTCTTGGTGTGCACCCTGTGCTCGGGGCCACCGAACAACCGACGACTGGACACCAGACGAGAGGAAGCACCGGATGACGATGCCCACATACGACTTCACCGGCAAGGTGGCGCTCGTCACCGGATCGACCGGGGGCATGGGCCGCGCGATCACGGCGGCGCTCGGCTCGTGCGGTGCGACCGTGATGTCGAGCGACCTCGAAGCACCCGCCGACGCCCTGGCTGGCGCAGCTGCGTTCGTGGGCGCCGACGTGAGCGACTCCGCGCAGGTGGCGTCGCTCGTCGCCTCCACCGTCGAGCG
>JBGTEH010000461.1:0-4130 GCA_041747915.1 Ilumatobacteraceae bacterium | reverse complement strand
GTGGCGATGATTGCCGGTGCGAGCACCGGGATCGCGCCTGCACCGGCTCCTGGGAGACCGCGTGCGGCGATGAGCAGCCCGGCCGTCGGTGCGAGAGCGGCAAGGAGCGCGCCGGCAGCCATCACCGTGAGGCCGACGGTGATGGGGGTACGCGTGCCGATACGGTCGGCGGTGCGTCCGTAGATCGGTGCGCTCGCTGCGAGCGCGACGACGAACGCGGTGATCACCCAGGAAGCCGTGGCGAGCGACAGGCCGAAGTCGTCGCGAATTGTCGGTACGACCACGGCTGTTGCTGATGAGGCGAGAGCGACGAGCCCGTATGCGGATCCGACGATCGTGCCGACTCGCTCGGGCGAGTCAGCGGCGCTGGTCATGGTGTCCGTTCCTCGTGGTTGCGTCGGGGTCGCAGGTGGGATCGTCGGGGCGGACATGGCGGTCGACTCAGCGGTCCTGGTAGGCCATATCGGCAGCGGTGAGTCCTTCGAGTACCAGCCCGAGGGTGGTGCCGTCGTTCATGCGACGAGCGAGTCGTTGACGTAACGCGAGGGGTGTGTAGCGCAGAAGCAACGGTGGTTTGGTGGCCAATGTTTCGGCCAGCTCGCGTGCCCTCGGCATGACGTCGTCGGGGGCCACGACCTCATTGACCATGCCGAATCGTTCGGCCTGTTCGGCATCGATGGTGCCCTGGGTGAGTGCGTAGTAGCGGGCTCGATTGACGCCGAGCAGTTCCTCCCAGATGACGTGGATGCCATCGCCGGGGACGATGCCGAAGCCGAGGTGCGGGTCATCGCGGAACACTGTGGTGTCAGCAGCGATGGTGATGTCGCCGAGCAACACGTATTCGGAGTGCACCGTCGCTGGCCCGTTGATCGCGGCGATGAACGGCATCGGGAGATCAACCAGGCGTTCGATGACCTTGCGGCCTTCCCACACGATTGGGTCCCACACACCTGGCTTGAAGATCTCGCCGAGGCTGCCACCGTCGATATCGGTCATGAATCGGTCGCCGGTCCCGGTCAGGATCAGCACTCGGTTGTCACGATCGTCGCCGATGTCGGCCAACGCCCGCGGGAACTGGTGATGGACATCGCCGGTGAAGACCACCGGGCCGTTGTCGGTGTGGAACCGGACGATGAGCACGCCGGTGTCGGTGCGCTCGAACGCAAGGTTGGCGTAGGCGTCGAAGTAGGTGGGGCGGTTCATGCGGAATCAGCTCGTTTCAGATCGGTGCTCGAAATGGTGGATGACGACGGCGGTCAGCGGGTGGCCTGCGCAGCGGCGACCACGTCGGCCGGCTCCGCACGGTGGCGATAGTCCGGGTCCACGAACGCGTACGTGACGACGCCGTCGGTGCCGATCACGTACGTGGCCGGAATGGGCAGCTCCCACATGTCAGTGCCGTTGATTCGGGCGAGGTCGTTACCGAAACCGGCGAGCACGTTCCGGGTGGCATCGTCAACGGTGTAGATCAGCCCGTAGCGGCCGATCACATCACTGCCAGCGTCCGACAACACCGGGTAACTCAGCTCGGCCTTTTCCTGCGTGGACAACGACTCATCAGGCGCCTGCGGCGAGATTGCCACGAGGGTCGCTCCTGCCGCACGGATCTCGGGCAGCGCCGACTGCAGCGCCCGCAGCTCGAGGTTGCAGTACGGGCACCAACCACCCCGGTAGAAACTCACAACGACAGGGCCGACCTCGCGCAGCTCATCCAAACTGACCATGCTCCCGGTCGCATCGGGGAGCGAGAACGCCGGGGCCCGGTCGCCGACGTTGATCGCAGACCCGGCGATCCCGGAGTCGGCAATCATCGCGACACCGTTGTCGAGCACATCGAGCACCTCGGCGGGAGCCATCTTGGCGGTCTGGTCCTGCTGTGCGCTCAGTGCGGATGCGAGGGTCATGTCTGTCTCCTAACTTGTCGAGACCGAGTGTCTCGTCTTGTGGATGTGACCGTAGACCTCTCTGCTTCTCTTGTCAAGACCTTTGGTCTCGTCTAGTCTTCCGGTGTGTCACGGACCGGACCCAAGCGAGACCCCGCAGCCCAACAACGCATCCTCGATGCCACCCGGGAACTGATCTGTGAACGTGGACCCAACCGGGTCACGATCAACGAGATCGCGGAGCATGCCGGCGTCGGAAAGCAGACCATCTACCGATGGTGGCCCTCCAAGGCGGCCGTTGTCATCGACGCACTCGAAGCACTTTTCGAAGCCGAGAGCCCGTTCCCCAACACCGGTTCGGCCTACACGGACATCCGCACCCAGATGCGTCGCGTCGCTGCGACCTTTGCATCGCCGACCGGCTCGATCATCCGCGAACTCGTCGCCGAATCCCAAGGCGACACCGCAGTCGCGGAGCAGTTCCGCACCCGGTTCTTCGCCGAACGACGACAACGAGCCACCGCAGCGATACAAGCCGGCATCGACAACGGCGAACTCCGGCACGATCTGCACCTCGAGACCATCATCGACATCCTCTACGCACCGCTGTGGCTACGCATGATGATCGGCCATCAACCGCTCTCACAGGCCGGCGCCGACCGAATTCTCGACCAAGTCTGGCCAACCCTCCAAGCCTGACCCGCGACAGACCTGAGCCCTTCCGAGAGACGCCCCGTGCGGCATTGGCGCTCGACGCAAGTGTCGAACGCCGCACACGGACCTGCAGTACGCCTTGGTATCGCCGCTCGGTAACTCGACATCGATCGTCGGGCACCCCGCTCACCGACGGATCTACCCAAGCCGAGTGCCGGGAATCCCAACCGTGCGCAGTCCTGAACGTGTTGGAAACGCCGACAACGACGGCTTCACCGTGATGGCGAACTGCCCCTGACCGCCCGTGCGCGCCAATACCCAGCCCGCACGTCCGGTCACGGATCGTGGCGAGGGTTCAGGCACCCACGCCGTGACGGTGGGCGAGGACGATGGCTCCCGGCCGGTCGGGAGCGTGGATCTTGGCGAGGATGATCGACACGTGGTTGCGTACGGTCTTCGGGCTGAGCACCAGACGTCGGGCGATCGCGGTGTTGTCGAGACCTTGGGCCACCAGTTCCAAGATGTCGAACTCGCGCGGCGTGAGCTGAGCGAACGGGCGCGTCGACGGTGACCGGCGGGCATCGACGAGTTCGGCAACCGCTTGGACCAACGATTGGTCGAGGACGACGTCGCCAGCCGCGGCCGCGCGCACCGCGCCCTCCACTCGCGCCGGTCCGGCGCCCTTGATCAGGTAGCCACTGGCGCCGTCGCGTAGCGCACCGAGCGCACCGTCGAGGTCCTCTGACATCGTCAACATCACGACACGAACCGTCGGGTGTTCCGCGCCGAGCCAACGGTTGACATCGAGCCCGGAGCCGTCGGGAAGTCGTATGTCGAGCAGTACGACGTCGGGCGTCACTCGCGCCACGAGAGCCGGTACCTGTTCGGCGAACTCGGCCTCGCCCACCAGGACAATGCCGTCCATCTCACCGATCGCGGCAGCGAGCCCCATGCGGAACATCGGATGATCGTCGACGACGACCACACGAATCGGTTCGATGCTCACGTCGCGACGGCGGGGAGATCGACGAAGACACGGGTGCCGCACGGGACGCGGTCATCGACGTGCAGCGTGCCGCCGAACTCGTGCGCCCGCTCCCGCATCGCCGACCATCCCACGCCGGCCACCGCCCCGCCATCGACGCCGGTCCCGTCGTCACACACGACGATCTCGACGCCCGACTCCAGTCCGATGTCGATCCAGCACTCCGACGCGTCGGCGTGGCGGACGATGTTGGTCACCGCCTCGGTGACGATTCGGTAGATCGCCACCTCGGCCGCCGCGGGGAGTTCCAACCCGGCGCTCGGCGCTGTGACGTGGAACGTGAGATCCTCGCCGAAGGTGCGCGTGAACTCGCCGATTGCGTCGACGAGACCCAGCGTGTCGAGCGCGGTGGGACGGAGATCACGAACGATCCGTTTGACCTCGACGACGAGTGCATCGACGTTGGTCGCCGCCTGGTCGACCAACGCATGCGACGGCAGCGCCGTGCCGGGCCCGCTGCGCTCCAGTTGACGGGCGGCTGTGTGCAGTCCGAGCGACACGCCGGTCAGGGCTGGACCGAGACCGTCGTGCAGGTCGCGCCGCAGGCG
>JBGTEH010000460.1:0-2395 GCA_041747915.1 Ilumatobacteraceae bacterium | reverse complement strand
CACATCTGGGAAGGCGTCTCGTCGGCGACCACGCGCAGTCGCCCGATCATCAACACCCGAGACGAGCCGCACGCCGACGCGGAAAAATATCGCCGTCTGCACGTGATCGTGGGTGATTCGAACATGAGCGAGTACACCGGGTTCCTCAAGGTTGGTGCCGCGGCATGCATGCTGCGGATGCTCGAGGATCCCAACGTGGTGTTGCGCGACATGACACTGGAGAACCCGATCCGGGCGATCCGCGAGATCAGCCATGACATCACCTGTCGGCGCACCGTTCGCCTGGCGAACGGGCGCGAGGTGTCGGCACTCGACATCCAGCGCGAGTACCTCGACCGAGCGCTGCGCTACGCCGATTCCCAAGGGTTCCCCCCGCTCGAACAACGAGCACTGGAGATGTGGGAGCACTGCATCACCACCATCGAGAAGGACCCGTTGCTCCTCGACCGGGAGGTCGACTGGGTGATCAAGTACAAACTCTTGGAGGCGTACAGGGCGCGTCACGACCTCCCGTTCGGCCATCCGCGCGTGCAACTGCTCGACCTGCAGTACCACGACGTCTCGAGGGCGCGCAGCCCGTTCTACAAGCTTCAGGACCGGGGCATGATCGAGCGGATCTGCACCGATGAGGACATCGCCGCCGCGGTCGACATTCCTCCCCAGACCACCCGCGCCCGCCTACGGGGAGACTTCGTCAAGCGGGCCAAGGAGCGCAAGCGCGATTACACCGTCGACTGGGTTCACCTCAAACTCAACGACCAGGCTCAGCGCACCGTGCTGTGCAAGGATCCGTTCAAGAGTCGCGACGAGCGCGTCGAACGCCTCATCGAGTCGCTCTGACGCCGGCGGGCCGACGTTGCGAGAGCGCTGCCCAAGAGAATGTCGTGCTGGCGATGCGCAGGAACATGAGGCGGTTACCGTTGGCGTCTCGTGACCCAGGAGACCACCATCCCGCGCCCGGCTGACGAGCCGGAAGACGCACCCGTCGAGGAGACGCACAAGCTCCCGTCAGGCGCCCGTGCGTTCTTCGACTGGGTGGTGGTCATCGCGGTCGCCCTGCTCGTTGCCTTCGTGGTGCGCACCTTCGTACTGGCCCACTTCGTCGTCGAAGGATCGTCGATGTTCTCCACGCTCGAGACCGGCGACCGAGTGTTCGTCAACAAGTTGTCGTATCGCCTTCACGACCCCAACCGCGGCGACGTCGTGGTGTTGCACCAGATCACCGGGGCGTCCGAGCGGGATCTCATCAAACGGGTCATCGCGCTGCCCGGCGAGACCGTGGAGGTCCGCAACTGCACGGTGCTGATCGACGGGCTGGTGCTCAACGAGCCCTACCTCGACCCCGAGGTGGTGACGCCGACCGATTGTGGCGGTGACTACAGCCTGAACGGCCCGGTTCCCGACAACCACGTGTTCGTCATGGGCGACAACCGGGGAGGCTCGCAGGACTCACGGGTGATCGGCCCGATCAATGAGGACGACCTCGTGGGGCGGGCGTTCGTGGTCTTCTGGCCGCAGAGCCACTGGCAGTGGCTCTGAGGCTCGTCGATCGGCACGCGTTGCTCAGGGGGCGCCGATCTCGGCGATGAAGGCGTCGGTCATCACGTCGACGTTGTCGCTGTACACCGCGTCGAGACCCATCCGCAGGGCCGGGCGCAGATCGTGCTCGAACTGGATGTCCCAACCGAAGGCGACGAGACCGAATCGGTGGAACAGTGCCACGAGGCCACCGTTCCAGTCGGTGCGATGCAGATTGATCCCGTCGATGTCGTGACGGGCGAGGTACTCGGCGCGGCGCTCCGCGCCTCCTTTGATGCGTTCGAGGCGGGTGGTCTGCAGCAGCCGCACGGGACAGCGGCCGCGCTCCCCGAGCAGCGTTCGCAGCTCGAGGACCCGTTCCAGCCCCGGCTCGCACAGCCACGTCCGCTCCAGCATGGCCGGCGCGATGTCGCTGATGGTCTCCACGATGCGTACAGCGCTGTCGGGGTCCTTGAGATCGAGCGACAGTGCGTAGTCCGTTCCGCACGTTTCGAGCAGTTCTGCAAGCGTGGGAATGTGGGCGGGAAGTTCGTCACGACGAAACTCACTGATCGGGCGCTTGCGCAGACCACGCTTCACCACACCATCATGATCGAGCACCGCAATGCCGTCGGAGGTCAGCCACACGTCACTCTCGAGGCCCGACGCGCCGAGCTTGAGGCCCAAGGCAAACGCTTCCAGCGTGTTCTCGGGTGCATGGGCACGAGCGCCGCGATGGGCGAACGTGAGCGGCGGATCGAGCAGTGAGGGCAGACGCTGTTGCACTCCGGACCATGATGGCAGCCCCGTAGACTTCGCCCCGTGTTCAATCTGCAAGGCAGCGAGATCATTGTCATCTTGCTGATCGCTCTCGTGG
>JBGTEH010000459.1:0-1635 GCA_041747915.1 Ilumatobacteraceae bacterium | reverse complement strand
CTGGCACTTCACCGTCCGGTCGCTCGACATCCACCACGCATTGGGCACGTCGAGCTACGACTCGGCGCTCTACGACCAGGGCATGTGGCTGCTGTCGCGCTTCGACGCCCCGTTCGTGACGCTGATGGGTCGCAATCTCTTTGGTGACCACACGTCGTTCATCCTCGTGGCGCTGGTGCCGCTGTACTGGATGGCGCCCGGCGCGTGGATCATGTTCACCGCACAGTCGGCGGCCATCGCCGCTGGCGCGATCCCGGTGTTCCTGTACGGGCGCAGTCGCCTCGGCACCGAGTGGTACGCGCTGATCGGCGCCGGCGCCTACCTGTTGCACCCGGCCGTTGGTTGGACGAACCTCGAGAACTTCCATCCCGACTCGTTCCTCGGGGTGTTCGTCGGATTCGCGATCTACGGCGCCCTCGAACGCAAGTGGCGGCTCTATGCCGTGTTCGTCGTGTTGTCGTTGCTCGTCAAGGAGGACGTGGCGCTCGTGCTCGTTCCGCTCGGCATCTGGGTGGCCATTCGACGCGACCGCCGGATCGGACTGCTCACGGTGTTCGGGACGGTCGCGTTCATGGCGGTGGCGATGCTCGTGGTGATGCGCAGTCTCATCGGTGTTCCGACGCGCAACGGGTGGCGAATCCCCTTCGGCGGCCCGCGCGGATTGGTCGAGACCTCGCTCTCGGACCCGGCGGCGGTGGTTCGCCATCTCCGTGCCGACGGGAGGCCGTGGTACCTGGTGCAGATGACAGCGCCGTTCGCGTGGCTGTTCGCTCGGCTCCCCGACGTGGCGATGATCAGCGCATTGGTGCTCTTCACCAACATCTTGAGCACGTTCTGGTACCAGTACCAGGTCGAATACCACTACAGCCTTGTTGCCGTGCCGGCGTTGGCGATCGGCACCTCGTACGCCATCGGAGCGATGCGCGACCACTGCGTGTCGGCTGGTGGTCGACGGTTCACCCTGCACTCGCGCGGGCTCGCCGTCGGCGCACTCGCCGTCGCGTCGGTGACCGCCGCGGTGCTCTGGTCACCCGCACCGGTCGGCGGTGTCGACTCGTGGTACGGCGACCCCGACAACGTGTACGCGTCGACGGCACGCGATCTGCTCGACGAGGTTCCGAGCGATGCCGTCGTGTCGGCGAACTATCGGCTCACCCCGCACCTGGCGTACCGCGAGGAGATCTATCAGTTCCCGGTTCCGTTCCGCGTCAGCCTCTACGGCAACGACACCAGCCTCGAGGGATCACGCCTCGGCGAGCGCTCCGATCGGGTCGACCACGTGCTGCTCCCCGTCGACCAGGACGATCAGCTCGTCGCCGACTGGTTGGCGGTGTCGGACGCCTTCGACGAAGTGGCCCGCAACCGAGTGTGGATTCTCTACGAACGCAATCGCGACACGCCACTGCCTCCGTAACAGTGGTGGTCGTTGGTGCTACCTTGCTGGTCACCGTGAAGCGGGTCCCGTGAGGCTCGCACGGAGGAGACGACATGGTGACTGAGAAACGGGTCCTCGGGCCCGACGACGTACGCCGAGCCATCACGCGCATGGCCCACGAGATCATCGAGCGCAACCGAGGCCTCGACGGCTTGGTCGTGGTCGGCATCCAACAGGGCGGCGTCTGGCTTGCCACGGCG
>JBGTEH010000458.1:0-2226 GCA_041747915.1 Ilumatobacteraceae bacterium | reverse complement strand
TCCTCGGAACACCATCTCCTCCACGATCGGCGCGGCCACCACCGCTGCGATCACGAGCGACACGACATAGGTCCGATCGATCGACGCCTGCTCGAGAGCGTCGGTGTTGTTCGACACCGGGAGCCCGAGCGCCACCACGATCGACAGTGCGATCACCTGCGCCCCCAGCGCACCGATCCACACGATCGGGCCCCACCCGAGATCCGACCACTTCGGGTCCAATCCGATGTCGGTTCGGAGTCGGCCGCTCGCCCATCGTCGACTGGCGACTCGACACCACCACACCGAGGGCGCATAGCCGACGACTCCGAGAAGTACGACATACGTCGCGATGGGCCAGCGATAGTCGAGCACGGCATCGAGCAGGTACTTCGACACCACGAGTGAGGTCGTCAGCACGACGATCGCTCCGGTCGCGGCGACCAACGGCAACGTCGGCACCTCCGCCTCGGGGAGTGCAGCGGTCGGCAGCGTCGCTGTGCCGGGCAACGGTGCGGGCAACGGGCGGGGGGGTTCGAGGTTCACGAGATCATCAGGAATCTGTCAAGGCGCCGGAAAATTTCCTTCCAGAACACTTCAGAACGTACCGGCGACGTCCGATGGACAGATGCACCATCCCGCGACCAGACGAGAAGAGCCAATGCCGAGCACTCCGCACATTGCGACGTCTTCGCGAGGGCCAGGGCGCCGTCTCGTCGTCGCTGCCCTCGCACTCAGCGCAATCGTCGTGACGGTCGATCGCCCCTTGTCGACGACGGTCGAGGCCGGTGGCGTGGACAATTCCGACTGGCTCGGAATCGTCAATGCGTACCGAGCCCAGTCAGGTCTCTCACCGGTCACCGAGAACACGACGTGGTCCAGCGGCGCAGTGAGCCACTCGTGCTGGATGCTCCTCAACGGAATCGCCCACGACGAGACGCCCGGCACCGCCGGATACACCACGTCGGGAGATCAGGCCGGCAACAGCGGCAATGTCGCGGTGTCGAGCAACGCCTCTGCAACCGCTCGCAGCCACATCGATCTGTGGATGTCGGGCCCCTTTCACGCAATCGGCGTCCTGAGAGCATCGCTGTCGCAAACCGGCTTCGGTCTGTGTTCGAGCCCGCCCAATCCGAGTGCGACGCCGTGGAAGTCGGCCGGTACGCTCGACGTCGTTCGCGGGAACAACTGGAGCGCGCCGAAGCCTGCTGCCCCGGTGGTCTTCCCGGGCAACGGAGCCACGACCAGCCTGACGCGCTTCGTCGCCGAGTCTCCCGATCCACGATCGTTCTGCGGATGGGCCGACCAGCGCGTCGGACTCCCCTTGATCGCCCTCATGCCCTCGGCCGTGAGCGCCGCCAACGCTACCCTCAACGGCCCTGACGGCCCGGTGCCGACCTGCGTCATCCACAAGGGAAACACGAGCGGAACAGCGAGCTCGATCCTCGGCGGCGACAACGCCGTCGTGGTCGTGCCGGCCACCCCACTTGTCGCTGGCACCTACAACGTGAGCGTGGGGTCCAATGGCGGCAATGCGTCGTGGTCGTTCAACGTCGACCCCAATGCCGCACTCGGCGCAGCGAGCTCGGCACCGCTGGCACCGTTGCCGTCGACCAGCGCGCTCACGGCGGGTGACCCGTTCCAACCCATCATGCCGTTCCGCTTCGCCGATTCGCGGCTGACCAGGGTCATCTTCCGCCTGCCGGGGAACCAACTCGTGAGGGTGCCGATCGCAGGTCAGAGCGGCCTGCCCGCCGACATGACATCCGTCAGCGCCAACTTCACGGCCGCCGGGGCAGACGCACCCGGCTATCTCACCGCATCCAATTGCGCCGAGGCCAGCCCGTCGTTCTCGACGCTCAACTTCGAAGCGCACGAGGGTGTACCCAATCAGGCGATCATCCCACTCGATCGTGGAGCGCTCTGTCTCTTCGCCAGCGCCGCCACCGATGTGATCATCGACATCAACGGCTACGCGGCTGCCAGTGCCACCCAGTGGTTCAACCCCGTCCTTCCCCAACGACTCCTCGACACGCGACAGAGCCAGCCGCTGCGCCCCGGCCAGGTGTTGCGCGTCGACGTCGAGGGCGGCGCGAGCCCGGCGCCCGATGGCGCCTCGGCCGTCGCCGTGAACATCACCGGCGTCTTGCCCGACCAGCACGGTTGGGTGCGAGCGTTCCCGTGTGATGCCGCCGAACCCGAGGTCTCGTCGCTGAATCCAAAGGTGTGGCTGGCCAAGGCGAACTC
>JBGTEH010000457.1:0-5427 GCA_041747915.1 Ilumatobacteraceae bacterium | reverse complement strand
GATGGTGGCCGACATCTTCTGGGGGTCGGTCGTGGCGAGCACGAACACCACGTGTGGCGGCGGTTCCTCCAACGTCTTGAGCAACGCCGCCTCAGCGGGCTTCGAGAGCATGTGCACCTCGTCGAGGATGTACACCTTGTGGCGCCCCGGCGTGCCGAGGGCTGACTTCTCGATCAGGTCGCGCATCGCTTCGACACCATTGTTGCTCGCCGCGTCGAGTTCATGCACGTCGAAGCTCGTCCCCCGCTCGACCGACAGACACGACTCACACTCGCAGCACGGCTCGCCCTCCTGTGCATTCTCGCAGTTGAGCACCTTGGCGAGTATCCGCGCCGTGGTCGTCTTACCCGTGCCACGTGGGCCAGAGAACAGGTATGCCTGACCCTCGCGGCCCTCGGCGACCGCTGTGCGCAACGCCCGCACCACGTGGTCCTGGCCCTTGAGTTCGCTGAAGCGACGAGGCCGGTAGCGGCGATAGAGCGACTGAATGGCCATCGCGTGCACGATAGCGATGGGATGTCACAGCGCAGGACGTGCCGGGGCGCGCTGTCGGCGGGGTCACCAGTTCGTACAGTCGGCCCGATGCGACAACCGCTCTCCCCCCATCGGCGATCGGTCCGTGTGATCGTGCTGTGTCTGATCGGCAGCGCCACGGCGTGTGGTGAAGCGACCGAGCCCGCCTCGTTCGAGGACTATCTGGCCGACCTGCAGGAGATCTGTGCGGCGACCACCGAGCAACTCACCGCGTTGCCGTCGGCACCCGACCAGATCGCCGTGACCGACTTGGCCACCAGCGCCGCCGGGGTACTCGACGACGAGGCCAACCAGGTCAGCCGGCTCGACGTGCCGACGGGCGACGACGTGACCCTCGACGACCTCGCCGGCGACCATCGGGCGTTCGTGCGAAACACCCGCGAACAGGCAACAGCGTGGCGCGAGGTCGCGGTCGCCGACGACCTCGCAGAGCCGACGCAGCTGATCGCTCAACTCGTCGGCGGCCGCAACGAACTGGCCGAATCGATCGGTGCGCTCGGCTGTGTCCGCGGCGATCTGTGATCGCGGTGTCAGACAACGCGACGGGTGCGACCACTAGCCTTTGCCGATCGTGAACGAGCGCACACCTGGTCCTCAGCGACGACGTTCGGTCGTCCTTGCGGCCATCGCCGCGATCGGCATCGTCCTGCTCGCACCGACAACAGCTCTGGCCGAGAACTCGGTCGTCGACTCGACACCGGCTGACGGAGCTTCGATCGCCAGTTCGCCTCCCTCCATCGAGATCACGTTCACCGAACCACTCGGTGAGATCAACACGATTGCCGTGCAATGCGACGCCGAGCTCTACACCGTCGGCCCACGCCAGGTGAGCGACGACCGCCTGACCCTCTCGGCCGCCATCGTCGACGCGCTTCCGGAAGGCAACTGCACGGTCAGCTGGGGCGTCAGTGACGCCGACGGGCAGCCCAACGGTGCCGGCAACCTGACGTTCCGTGTCGAGAACGATTCGGCCTCGGCCACGACCCCGCCGACGACCGACGCGACCACCGACGCCACCACCGAAGGCGCCGACACCGCGGTCGACCTGACCGAGACGAGCGCCACCACGACGGGCGACGACGTGGCCGAGTTGTCCAGTGTGCAATCGGGTCAGGGCCCGCTGTGGTTGGGACGCTTGCTGTCGGCTCTCGGCATCGCTGTGCTCTTCGGCTCGCTCGTACTGATCGCCACCGCGTGGCCCGAAGGCGTGGAGTACCTGCTCGCCGTTCGCTTCATGCGTGCGGCGTGGATCGTGGCGTTCGTCGGCACGTTGCTCTACGTGGCGGCAGCGACTGCTGCGGTGTCGGGCAGTGGGCTGGGCAGCGGATTCAACCCTGCGAACTGGGTCGACCTGTTCAGTGCCGGTCTGCCAGGAATCGCAGCCGTCGCCCGACTCGTACTGGTCGCGGCGAGCGCGTGGGTGGCGTTCCGGCCCGACCGTGTGATCGACCCGGTCACTCAGATGGCCGCCCTCCTGATCCCCGCATTGGCGACGGCCACCATCGGGCTCAGCCGGACCGACATGGACCTCGCCGTCATCGGAATTCCGCTCTCGATTCTCCATGCGCTGGCGATGGCCGTCTGGATCGGCGGTGTCGTGCTGCTCGCCCGGGTGGTGCTGGCCGGCCCGGGCGAGGAGGATCTCGTGCACGCGGTGCGCGGCTTCGGTCGACTGTCGACCGTGGCGATCCTCGTGACGATCGGAACCGGTGTGGTTCAGATGATCCTGCTCGACGGTGGCAACCTCTTCGGCTCGTCGCACGGGCGGGCCGTGTTGGTCAAGACCCTCGTGGTGGCGTTCATGGTGTTCATCGCCATGTCGGCGCGCCAGTACGTGAACGCCAAGCTGCCTCGTGCCGACGAAATGACGATCGCCACCGCCGACCGCCTTCGACGCGCGTTCGGGGCCGAGGCCGCTGCAGGGCTGATCGTCCTCGCCCTCAGTGCTTGGCTCGTGTCGCTCGAGCCCCCGAACATCGACGCCGGCACGTCGGTCGCGTATGCGATCGAGTTGCAGGTCGAGTCCCCCGAGGCCGACCTCGACGTGATCGTCAAGTTCACGAGCGATGTGGTGGGTCTGTCGGGGATGTGGGTCGAGGTCGATGCACCCGAGAGCGACCTGTCGGGTCTCGAGGTCGTGATGACGGCCCCGACCAACGATGTCGTCGGCAGCATCACACAGCCCGTTCCGCTGACCGGGCCCGGCGTCGGCGTCGTAGCTCCGGCCGCGGGCATCCCCTTCTCGGTCGCCGGTGACTGGACGCTCACGGTCAACGCGGTGACGGCCAACGGCGTGTTCAACAGCGACCCGCAGATCTTCACGATCCGCAACACAGACGGCTCGGTCCCGACCACGCAACTCACCGCGCCACCCGTGGTCACCGTCACGATCCCCGCCACCACCGCCCCGTGACGTGACCATGCGATGTAACACTGGTGTCAGACACCAGCGTTACATGGCGACGAAGTCGTGGAACGAGACGGGCTCCGCGACGTCGAGTTGGTCGTACGTGCACGACTCGGGGGTGCGATCCGGGCGCCAGCGGATGAAGCCCACACCGTGGCGGAAGCGGCGACCCTCCAGCTGACCGAACGAGACCTCGGCGACGAGCCCCATGCGGATCGGAACGAACGACAGGTCCTTACCGGCGTTCCACCGGCTGCCCCCGCTGGTGGCCGCACCGGCCGTATCGCCGTCCCACTGCGCCCACTCCCGCCACGGGTGCCCGTCGAGCGCGTCGTGGATGCGTGGTTCGAGTTCCACGAGGAGCTCCGCACGCCGGGAGGCAGAGAACGAGGCCGCCACGCCCACCGAGTGCAGGTCACCGTCGGCATCGAACAACCCCAACAGGAGCGACCCCACCCCGTGGCCGTCCTTGTGGATCCGGTAGCCGGCCACCGCGCAGTCGGCGGTGCGCTGATGCTTGACCTTGGCGAGCGCCCGCTTGCCCGGCAGGTACGTGCCGTCGAGTGGTTTGGCGACGACGCCGTCGAGGCCGGCGCCCTCGAAGCGGTGAAACCACTCCTCGGCGGTGTCGCGGTTCGTCGTCGCCGGGGTCAGGTGGACCACGTCGTTCGGCACCAACGCCCCGACCAGAGCGGCCCGGCGATCGGCCATGGTTGCGTCGAGCAAGGAGGTATCACCGAGGGCGAGGAGATCGAACGCGACGAAGGCGGCAGGGGTAACGGCTGCCAGTCGGTTGATGCGCGACTCGGCCGGGTGGATCCGCTGAAGGAGCGCGTCGAAGTCGAGCCCGTGATTCGACCCATCTGCGACCACGATCTCGCCGTCGACCACGCAGCGATCGGGCAACGCCGCGAGCAGCGGCGTGCGGAGTTCGGGGAAGTAGCGACCGAGGGGGCGCAGCTTGCGCGAGATCAGTTCGAGCCGATCGCCGTCGCGGAACACGATGCAGCGGAACCCATCCCATTTCGGTTCGAACAGCCACCCGTCGCCGTCGGGGATCGATCGCGCGAGCTTGGCGAGCATCGGCTCCAGGGGCGGCTGGAACGGCAGGTTCATCGGTGATTGCGGTTCGGCTGGCGACGGGCTCATCGACTCGCAGTCTTGTCGATCGACCCGAGCCCTGCGAGAGCCACTAACTTCGGCAGTGTGACGAACTCGATGCAGGACAAACTCGCCGACCTCGCGGAGCGACGCGAACAGGCGATCCACGCCGGATCACCCCGGTCGGTCGAGCGCCAGCACGAGAAGGGCAAGATGCTCGCCCGAGAGCGGCTCGACTACTTCCTCGACGACGGATCGTTCCACGAGCTCGACATGCTCGCTCGCCACCGTGCCCAGGGCGCCGGCCTCGAGGATCGGCCGTACACCGACGGAGTCGTCACCGGATGGGGCACCGTCGACGGTCGCAAGGTGTTCGTGTTCTCGCAGGACTTCACCGTCTACGGCGGTGCGCTCGGCGAAGTGTTCGCGGAGAAGATCCACAAACTGATGGACCTCGCCCTCAAGGTCGGAGCCCCCGTCGTGGGCCTCAACGACGGCGCTGGCGCGCGCATCCAGGAGGGTGTCGTCAGCCTCGCGAGCTATGGAGGGATCTTCCACCGCAACGTGCTGTCGTCGGGGGTGGTCCCGCAGATCTCGGTGATTCTCGGGCCCTGCGCCGGCGGCGCGGTGTACTCGCCGGCGATGACCGACTTCATCTTCATGGTGCGTGAGTCGAGCCACATGTTCATCACCGGCCCCGATGTGGTCAAGACCGTGACCGGCGAGGATGTGACGCTCGAGGAACTCGGCGGGGCGATGTCGCATGCCACGAAGTCGGGCGTCGCCACGTTCGTGTCGTCCGACGAGAAGTCGTGTCTCGACGACGTCCGCTTCCTGTTGTCGTTCCTGCCGTCGAACAATCTCGAGGAGCCACCGATCGAGGACCTCGGCGACGACCCCGACCGCCTGTGCCCGGAGTTGCGTGACATCCTTCCGGCGAGCCCCAACCTGCCCTACGACATGACCGAGGTGATCCGCCACGTCGTCGACGGCGGCGAGTTCTTCGAGTACTTCCCCCATTGGGCGAAGTCGATCGTCTGCGGCTTTTCGCGCATCGACGGCCGACCAGTGGGCATCGTCGGCAACCAACCAAAGGTGCTCGCGGGTGTGCTCGACATCGAGTCGTCGGAGAAGGCTGCCCGCTTCGTGCGCACGTGCGACTCGTTCAACATTCCGCTGATCACCTTCGTCGACGTGCCCGGTTTCCTGCCCGGCGTGGATCAGGAGTACGGCGGCATCATCCGCCACGGCGCCAAGCTCCTGTACGCGTACTGCGAATCGACGGTGCCGCGGATCCAGATCATCACCCGCAAGGCGTACGGCGGTGCGTACGTGGTGATGAACTCCAAGTCGATCGGCGCCGACCTCGCGTTCGCGTGGCCGAC
>JBGTEH010000456.1:0-2016 GCA_041747915.1 Ilumatobacteraceae bacterium | reverse complement strand
GCGCTTGGCGGCACGGGCGCGGGCGGTGGCGACGCAGGCGAGGGCGACGCGGGCGGAGGCGGAGGCGGCGACACGGGCGGAGGTCCGCCGGCAGGGGAGTCGATGATCACTGGTGCGTCGACGAGAGTGCCTGGTGTTGGTTCAGCCGCTGCGGCACCCTTGCGGGATCGCACGACGAAGACGATCACGGCGGCGATCACGGCCAGAGCGGCGATGATCGCAACGATGATCCACGTGCTCGACCCCGATGCGCCACCTGGCGTCCACTCAGCCGTCAACTCCGCGTTGCCGTCGGTGACGAAATCTGCATCGGGGGTGATCTTCCACGTGGCGGTCGACCCGTCGGTCGAGGTGGCATTGTTGTCGCCGAGTGAACCCGGGGCGGACACGCTGAACGTGATCGAGAACAGATCGTCGAGGCTCACACCGAGCAACTCGGTGAGGTCGGCACCGCCGCCCTCGCCGGTGAGTTCATCGACTCCCTCGAGCGTGGCACTGAATCGCGTGCCGTCGTCGTCTTGTTGGATGTCGATCGTGGCATCCTCCGCCGAGGTGGTCAAGTCCTCGATCGGCACGTCTGACACCGTGCACTTCACCCCGAGTTCGGACCCTTCGCTGATCTCCTCGACATCGACGTCGTAGTCCCCGAGCGAACCGGTGATGTCGCTACACGGAGTGTCGCCCTCCGTCAACTGCGACAGCAGATCTTCGCCGCCGAGACCGTCGAGTTCGCTGGTGTCCTGACCGAGCAGCTCGGAGAGTTCCTCCAGCCGCTTCGTGTCGATCACTGTCAGAACCGACACGTCGGCCGTGCCATCGTCGTTGATCGTGTACGTCGACTCGAACCGAAAGCATCCGGTGAGTGCGAGCGAGGCGACCACGCCCAGAGCGACGGGGAGAGCACGACGAGCTGACACGACCATCTCTGCACCGTAGTCGCGCCCACTTCGGTGGCCTGGGTACCCATCCGCATTGGCGCGTGATCGGATGTAGCGTCGTCCGCGGAGGACATCACCGATGAAGTTCACCCAGTACTACCTCGAGTGCCTCTCGCAGGCGTCGTACCTGATCGGCGACGAAACGACGGGGCGAGCAGTGGTGATCGATCCGCGACGCGACATCGACGAGTACGTCTCCGACGCGGCCGCCGCGGGACTGTCGATCGAGTTGGTGATCGAGACGCACTTCCACGCCGACTTTCTCTCTGGCCACCTGGAACTGGTGGCAGCCACCGGCGCCGAGATCGGTTACTCGTCGGTCGCCGTGACCGAGTTCGCGTCGCGCCCGCTCGAGGACGGCGAACGCATCTCGCTCGGCGAGGTCGCCCTGGAAATTCGCCACACACCCGGCCACACGCCCGAATCGATCAGCATCGTGGTGTGGGAACGCGCCGACGACATCGTGCCGTACGGAGTGCTCACCGGCGACGCGCTGTTCATCGGCGACGTCGGCCGCCCGGACCTCTTGTCGTCACTCGGCTGCACCCGCGACGGACTCGCCGAGCAGTTGTACGACAGCCTCCACGACAAACTCCTCACCTTGCCCGACGCGACCAGGGTGTTTCCCGCTCACGGCGCCGGGTCGGCGTGCGGGAAGAACCTCTCCACCGAGACGTCGTCGACGATCGGCCGGCAACGCGTCGAGAACTACGCACTGCTCGCGCCCGACCGCGAGTCGTTCGTCGCGCTCGTCACTGAGGGCCAGCCTCCCGCACCGACCTACTTCGTCTACGACGCGGTGCTCAATCGCAAGGACCGGCCGCTGCTCGACGAGAACGCAGCGTTATCGGCGCTCGATCTCGCCGATGTCGATCGGTTGGTCGATGCGGGCGCGATCCTGATCGACGGCCGCCCCGCCGAGGATTTCGCGCGGGGTCACCTCGTCGGGTCGATCAACGTGGGCCTCGAAGGGCGCTACGCCGAATTCGCAGGATCGGTCGTGCCCAGCGACGCCGACCTCGTCCTCGTCGTCGAACCCGGGTTCGAACTCGAGGCTCGCAATCGCCTCGCGCGCATC
>JBGTEH010000455.1:0-5158 GCA_041747915.1 Ilumatobacteraceae bacterium | reverse complement strand
GCCACGTTCGCGCGCCGCACCTACGAGTCCGACCTGCGCGGCGGCATCAACCGGTTCCGCTGGGTCGAGTACTCGGTGAGTGCCACGATCATGATCCTGCTGATCGGTTTCTACAGCGGGATCACCAACATCACCGCGGTGATCGCCGTGGTCGGCGCGAACGTGGCGATGATCCTGTTCGGGTGGGTGCAGGAGCGCATGAACCCGCCCGGGCGAACCACCACCACGATGATGCCGTTCTGGTTCGGCACGATCGCCGGCATCGCGCCATGGATCGCGATCGCCGTGCAGATCATCGGATCGAAGACCGTGCCGGGGTTCGTCTACGGGATCGTGATCGTGCAGTTCGTACTGTTCTTCAGCTTCGGGCTCAACCAGTGGCTGCAGTATCGCGGCATCGGCAAGTGGACCGACTACATCTACGGCGAGAAGGCGTATCTCGTGCTGAGCCTCGCCGCGAAATCACTCCTCGCGTGGCAGATCTACTTCCCCAGCCTCGACTGACCAGCCCAACCCCGTTTGTGGCGCGATTTTCGTGGGGCGGGTCACGCAAAGTGCGCCACGAACAGTCAATTCCCGTGGTCGCGGCGCCTGCAGTCGTCAGTTGACGAACTCGTGGGCGACATTGACGCGCGAGTAGGTCGCCGCAGCTCGCTGGTCGCGTGTCAGGAGCGTCCGCCCATCGCTGGCAGCGGTGACTGCGATCAGACCGTCGTACACAGCGCTCGCCGACACCCCGATGCGTGCGAACTCGTCGACCAGGCCAACCGACCTCTTCGCAGGAAGGGCGACGGCCGATCCGAACAACTCGGAGATGACCATCGCGGCATCGGCCGGCTCGAGCCGGGCATCGCCGGGGAGTCTCGTCAACACCGAATAGGTCTCCAACGCCGAGTGCGCGGCGAGCACGACATCTCGACCTGCGATCGCATGCCGGCACATGCCGTGCGCCGGATGACTCGCGATGATGGCGGGGACGGCGACGCTGGTATCGACGAGCCAGCGACTCAACGCCGGACCGAGTCGATGAGGTCGAAGATGTCGTCGTCGGTCACGACCGTCTCACTCACAGCGACGATGCCGTCGGAGCGGCGTTCGAGCCTCGCTGTGCGTCCTGTCGGGGCGATGTGGAGGCCGTCGCCGTACAACGAGATGTCGACCTTGGTGCCCGGCACGAGGCCGAGTCGATCGCGCATCTGCTTGGGCAGCACCACTCGACCAACGGAATCAACGGACGCTTCCACAGGGAGAACCCTACCAGCTTGTTCCCAGTCGATTGGTGTGCTCGTTCGATCAGGTCGCTCGGTGTCCGTTTCAGGCCGGGCTGTGGGCTTCGACGCGGCGGGGTCGGCGAAGGTGATGAAGGGTCAGGTGACCGGCGATCCAGATCGACGCGATGAAGGGGCCGTAGACCAGGAATGTCGATGCGGATCGCGCATCGTCGGTGCCGAGCAGCATCGCCGCGTGAGGGACGAGGAATGGCAAGAGCACGAGTGCTGCCCACCACGCATGTGCCCGCCAGGTGACCCACGGATGCGCCGGACGTTGATCGATCGCCATGATCGTCCATCGGCACATTCCGCCGAATCTTGAACCATCAGATCGGCGTCGAGCCCTGATGCGGACCGCCAGCCTGGAAACCGATAACGACAACCCTTGCTAGTATCGCTTCTGTCACAAGTGATACTGAACAGGAGGATTCGTGTCGGATGTCGAACAACTCGCACCATGGCCGGTGACTGGCTACGAGACGCTCCCGTGGAAGGGTGGGAGCAATGCTCAGGCGTCAAGGACCGCGCGGCGACGCAGCCGCGAACCATACCGGTCGGCGGTCCCGATCGAGGTTCGAACGCTGCCTGTTCAACTGCCGGCCGCAACGGTCGCCGCTGCCGAGGACGCCGCCACCGAAATCGCTCGTTTCGACGCGGAACTCGGCCACGAGATCGCCACGTTCGCCGCCATCTTGCTCCGCTCGGAATCTGCGGCATCCTCCAAGATCGAGCACCTGACTGCCTCCGCCCGAGCCATCGCCGAAGCCGAACTCCACGGCCACGCGGGCCGCAACGCCACACTCGTCGTCGCCAACCAGCGAGCGATGAGCGCCGCCACCGCACTCGCCGAACGCATCGACACCGATGCGATCCTCGCAATGCATGCCGCACTGCTCGACGAGTCCCGACCTGACATCGCCGGTCGTTGGCGTCAAGAACCGATGTGGATCGGCGGCAGCGACAACAGCCCACACGACGCGCTGTTCGTGCCACCGCGCCAGGATCTGGTCCCCGCTGCGATCGCGGACCTGCTCGCATTCATCGACCGCGACGACATACCGGTCTTGGCCCAAGCCGCCATCGCTCACGCTCAGTTCGAGACCATCCATCCCTTCCCTGATGGAAATGGACGAACCGGGCGCGCCCTCGTGCACGCGCAGCTTCGCAACAAGCGACTCACCCGTAACGTCACCGTCCCCGTCTCCGCCGGGCTGCTCACCAACACCGACACTTACTTCGCCGCGCTCACCGCCTACCGTGCGGGCGAGTTGGTCGCCATCGTCGAACAGTTCTCGCAGGCAGCCTTCACCGCAGTGACCAATGGGCGCAAACTCGTCGAGGATCTGCGCGCCATCCGCACGGGATGGACCGACCGAATTCGGGCACGCCGCGACTCAGGAACATGGAGGATCGCGGATCTGCTGATCCGCCATCCTGTGGTGAACGCCGCGTTTCTCGCCGACGAACTAGGTGTCGCCCCGCAGAACACGTATCGGTCGCTCGCCAGACTCGTCGAGACCGGTGTCCTCGTCGAGTTCACCGACCGCAAGCGCAATCGGATGTGGGGCTGTCCAGACGTTCTCGAGACCCTCGACCGTTTCGCTGCCCGTGCCGGTCGCCGCACCCGCGCCGCCGGGTAGAGGCCCCTCCCCGATCAGGGAGGATTCTGCCTCTGAGACGATTCTTCCGTGGCGCTCAACAGCAAGGATCCCGAAGCCGACCGGCTGGTTCGGGCGCTGGCGGGCGTGACCGGCGAGACACTCACCGAGGGGGTCGCAACAGCGCTGCGCGAGCGCCTCGATCGAGTTCGGAGCACGCCGAGCGCATACAGCGTGGCCGACAGGATCGAACGAATCGCACGTCGATGCGCTGCGCTACCGGTGATCGACTCCCGAGGCGCTGACGAGATCCTCGGCTACGACGACAACGGTCTGCGCACCTGACGGTGATCGGATCTTGCTGTCGCCGACACCGCGAATACATCTGACGTTTCCGTAGCCGACGTTGATCGGGACCGGCCAGACCGCCAGAATCCTTGGGATGGTCCGCAGCGATGTCCGCCGGCGGAGCACGCCCGCTCGGGTCTTGATCGCGCTCGTCGCCATTGCGTTCGCCATCGATGTCCCGAACCAGCCCGCCCGGTCTCCTCGCTGCAGATTCGGAAACGTCCGCCGATGCGAGCCTCGGAACCGCCGAACCCGCCACGGCGCGATACATCGTCGAGGTGGACGGCTCGCTCGATGCAGTCATTGCTCAACAGGCGGACCTCGGTGTACACGTGGTGCAGGAGTCGGACAACGCGTCGGCCCGCAGGATTCCGCCAGGGCCACTGTCAATTGTTCAGCGGGTGTTCACCGCTGCGTCGCCGGTCGTTCGCGCAAACGGCCACGCACGACGTTTCCTGTGGATCAGAGGGGTCCGTTGTCGTTGTCGTTGTCCAGCACCGTGAAGTTCAAGATGCCGGTGTAGGTGTCGTTGTTCGACGCAATCGGGATCAGCAAGCGCAGACGGGCATCCATCTGGGCGACACCGAGACCGAGGTTCTCGGTGGCGATCGCCAAACGACGACCCGAACCCAGACCCGAACCGCTCACAACACCGGTGCCGGGCAGAACACTTGGGCCGGCCGCAACCGTCTGGGTGTAACCAGTAGCGGTGGTCGGCGTGGTGTTCTGGATGACCGGGTTCCAAGCGAGGTAGTTTCCATCGATGGTGTTGGTGCTGCTGACAGTACCGACGAAGTCCGACATCTGACCACGGACTTCCCAACCGAGGTCGGTGTCACGGAGATCCGAGACCGTCACCTCGTTGATGAAGCCATCAGCCTGGTAGTACTGGCCGGCCAGAGGGCCCGACGACACGATCGTCGCCGTGCCCAAGTTGACACCACATTCCGTCGGGTACGTCGCAGGCGACGGGAACGGATAGTTGTTGAACTGCGGGTCCGGGGTGACAGCGTCAGCCAGCGAGCCAGCGCCCGTCGGGAACACACCGTTCGGGGTGATGTCAGGCGTCGTACCGACCTGGTCCGCCGAAGCCGCCACGGCGGGCAGAGCCGATTGGAAGCCCGGGAAACCAGCATCCGCAGCCAGTGCCGGAAGGGCACCGTTCACGCCGCAGCGCTGAGTCAGGATGAGCTGACCAACCGGACGCACCACCGTGATCCGCTGATAGATGAGCGCACTGGAGGAGTTGTCGACGATTGTCGGCGGTCCCGTTCCGGCGCCGTTGACAGCGACGACCGTGAAGGAATAGTTGACGCCGACCGTGAGTCCGGTGATCGTGCACGTCAACGCGCCAGTAGTCGAGCACGAGTTTCCGCCGGGACTGGCCGTTGCTACATAGCCGATAATCGGCAGATCGAGCGGTGAGACGGCCGCCAACCACGTCAGTGTCACTCGGGTGCCGTCGAACGGGTCGGGCGCTGGCGGTTGCACAATCACCGGACTTGGAAGGCCGGGTGTGAATGCAGGATTGCCGGGCGGGGCCGCTGGGGCGCTCGATCCGGCCGCATTTCGTGCGACGACGGTGAAGGTGTAGTTCACGGCGTTGGTAAGCCCGGTCATCGTGCACGTCAGCTCATCAGGGCCATTCGTCGAGCACGACTGGCCGCCCGGCGTCGCGGTGACCGTGTACCCGACAATGGGTGAGTCCCCGTCGAATGCTGGCCGCAGCCAGCTGATGGTCGCGGTTCGGTCACCTCCCACCACCGTCACACCCGTAGGCGCCGACGGCGCCCCCTCGTCCTGGCTGGTGACCGTGAACGCGAGAGTTCCGAAGGTCGCGATCAGTTCGCTGTCGAAGTAGTCCCGACTGTTTCCGACTTGATCGAAAGCACGGATGAAACCCATAGTCCAGACACCTCCTGCCGCGTAGCGAGGAACGGT
>JBGTEH010000454.1:0-2396 GCA_041747915.1 Ilumatobacteraceae bacterium | reverse complement strand
TCGGCGGCCGCCGAGCGGCGAGCGCGGCCACGCGCCGCTCGAGATTCGGCTCGGTCACCGGGCCGCCCGGCCGTGCATCCATCATCCGACAATGCCTGCTCGCGGGCCCGCGTTCAAGACCGATGCGAAGGTCAGACCAACTCTTGATCGGACGCCGTTCGACACCGACCCAGCGTGATGTTCCACGATCGAGATACCACTTGACGTGGTCGTTCAACTACTATTGGTGGGCCAACGGATGCCCCGAACAATCCACGTTCCCGAACTCAGATCGCCGCAAGACGCAGGACGTCGGGGGCGACCGTCGTGTAGATCAGGTTGGCGCCGGGCTTGTAGACGTGGACGCCATCCCAGCGGTAGCCGAGGTCGGTGGCGATCGCCTCGTCGGCGCACCACTGACCCGGGCCCTCGACGAACTGCACACGCTGCTCGCCTCGCGCATCGTACGAATTCGCAGTTCGACGCAGGAGATCGTTGACGTGAGCCACACGCGCATCGTCGCCGCGCTCGGGAAGGGCGGGTACGCCGGCACCATCGACATCCTGGGGCCGCATGCACGCCACCTCGAGCAGTCCCACGTTCGCCCCCTCGGCGAGCATGGCGTCGATGCCCGAGGTCAGGTTGGTCAGGAACAACTCGTCGCCCGCAGGGGTCGCGAAGCCGTAGGTAGTTTCACCATCGACGACGTCGAAGACGTCCCACGCTCCCACGACGACGAGCGCCACGTCGGTGCCCGCAGCGGCCTTCGCCCATTCGGATTGCCATCCATCGCAGATGGTGAAGTTGTTCCTGAACCTCACCGCGCTCCTCACCGAGCCGGAGTCGTAGACACTGCATCCGTCGAGGCTGCCGTTGACCACATTCGGAAACACGGACTCGATTCCGTCCGGAAGGTTGATCGCGAGGGCGTTGGCCTGCGAGTCGCCCACGATGGCCAGCCGGGCTGACGTGGCAGCTGCGATCGGAGCCGTCACAGCGACCGTCGTCTCGGTCGCACCGGTCGTTGCGTCGGGCTCGCCGACGGCGTCGATGTCGGCGCCATCGACCGACTCTGGTTCGGCGGTCTCGGTGACCGTGGCGTCCAGCGTCGCCCTATCGAACACCGCCTCCTCGCCCCCCTCGAACCGATTGAATTGATCGACGTTGGCGTAGAAGACCACCAATGCGCCAACCAGCAGGGCCGCTCCGGCGATGGGCCAGTAGGTGATCGACGCCCTGTCGCTCCACCACCGCCCGACGATCCCTCGCCGAACGGGTGACTCCAAGAATCGGTACGAGGTCTCCGCGACGACCACCGTGAGGAGCATCGCCCAGATGAACAACCGCACCGAACCATCCGTGGCGCCGACGATCACGAAGATCGGCCAACTCCACAGATACAACCCGTAGCTGCGCTTGCCGACCTCGACGAGCGGTGTCCAGCTCATGATCCGACGGAACCCGACCGACGACGGGTGCACAGCGACCATCACGGCCACCAGCGAAAGGATCGACACGAATGCGAGCAGCCACTGGTACACGTAGCCCGCGGTGATCGACGCCACGGCGGCGGCACACGCGATCGCTGCAACGGCGGCGGCGCCGACTGGGTCCAAGAGTCGCCCAGCGCGCGCTCTCGGCGCGTTCTTCCACCGCCACGGTCTCCACACGAACGCTGCGCCGGCGCCGAGCAGCAGGCCCCCGGATCGAGTGATGGTGGAGAGGTACAGGTAGTTGGTGCGATCGACTCCCTCGAGTACGGCGGGCGGGCCGCCGAGCGGTGTCGGCGAACGCGACTGCATCCAGAACATGTAGACGAACACGACGAAGGCCGCACCGACGACGACCGTGCCCAGCGTTCGACGCGAGACGCGCAGGCGCATCAACCCGAAGAACATCAGCGGCCAGACCAAATACCACTGTTCTTCGACAGCCAGGCTCCAGAGGTGGCGCAGCAAGGGAGCATCGCCGGCGAAGTACGGCACGTCGCCGAGGATCTGGCCCCAGTTGTTGACGTAGAAGATCGACCACACCGTGTCGCGTCGCAGTTGCGACTGCTGTTCGGCAGTGCCGGCAATTGCGGCCCATACACCGACGAACAGCAGCACGGCGTAGAGCGCCGGAAAGAGTCGGCGCGCCCGGCGGTTCCAGAATTTTCCGAATGCGATGGAGCCGTGGCGGTCGTGTTCGTCGATCAGGAGTGACGTGATCAGGAAGCCGGAGACGACGAAGAACACTTCGACACCGAAAAACCCGCCGCGCATCCACGAGAACCCTGCGTGATAGAGCAGCACGACCGCCACCGACAGGGCGCGGAGGCCGTCGAGTGACGGTTGGTACCCCATCGATGGCGCCGGCACCCGCACCGATTCCGGTGCGGACCCTCCGCGGCGGCCGACCTCGGCGGGGTCACCGCC
>JBGTEH010000453.1:0-6179 GCA_041747915.1 Ilumatobacteraceae bacterium | reverse complement strand
GGTCTCGATGGATTCGTGCACCCAGACCAGTTCGGCAACGTCGTCCGGTGGACACTCAGCGTTCCAACGCTCGGTCCACTGGGCGACCGATGGCACCAGATCACGAGGTGGGCCGAACTGCAGCGACGACCCGGGCAATCTGGTCAGAATGGGTGGCAGTGCCCGTTTCGCTCCACTCCGAAGAGCCCTGTGAACCTTGCTGGGTTTCACGAGTACGGGCATTGCGTTCCGGCCTTACGCCCCCCCGACTCAGGGAATCGAACGGTCACGTCAGCGCCCGGTTCAGGCGGCGACCTCGGCGGCCGCACGCACCTGATCGAGCACCCAGGCATACGTGACCTCGAGACCCGCGCGCAGCGACGTGGACGGCTCCCATCCGAGCTGCTGCACGATCATCGTGTTGTCGCTGTTGCGACCGCGTACGCCCTGAGGCGCCGAGAGATCGTGGTGACGTTCGACGGTGATTCCGGCGATGTCGCTGATGATGTCGATCAGACCATTGATCGACACGAGTTCCGAGGAGCCGATGTTGATCGGTTCGGCGACGTCGGACTCCATCAGCATGCGGGTGCCCCGCACGCAGTCATCGACGAACATGAAGCTCCGAGTCTGTTCGCCGTCACCCCAGACCTCGACCTCGTGGCGACCGCTCACAACACACTCGGCCACTTTGCGGCTCAACGCCGCGGGTGCCTTCTCGCGTCCACCGGTCCACGACCCGTTCGGCCCGTAGACGTTGTGGTAGCGCGCCACACGCGTCTGGATCCCGTAGTCCTCGCTGAAGTGGCGAGCCATGCGCTCACTGAACAGCTTCTCCCATCCGTAGCCGTCCTCCGGCATGGCCGGGTAGGCGTCAGCCTCCTTGAGCGCGGTGACGTTCGTGGCGGTCTGGTGTTCGGCGGCGTAGACGCACGCCGAACTGGCATAGAACAGCCGCTCGACGTCGTTGTCGACGGCTGCTTGGAGCAGATGCGTGCTGATGAGCACGCTGAGCATGCACGCCGCCTTGTTGTTCTCGATGAAGCCCATGCCACCCATGTCGGCGGCCAGGTTGAACACCTGGTCGACACCCTTGGTGGCCCGACGGCAGGCTTGCGCCTCCATCAGGTCGGTGTCGGGCCAGTTCTCGGAAAGAGGACTCTGCTGCCACCACTGGTCGATCGGCTTCACGTCGACCGCCCGCACCTCGTGCCCGTCGGCGACGAGCGCCTGTACGAGTTGGCCGCCGATGAAACCGCCCCCGCCTGCCACGAGAACCTTCATGTGATTTCCTCCTGGTTGATCCGCCCGTCACCGAGAATATCGACGGAAAAGGAACTCATCAAACAAACGCCGCCATATTGACGAGATCTGCACGAGCTCACTATACGCGTTCGTAGCGCTGCGCGAAGTGCTCAAATCCAGCTCATAGCCATTGGTCTGGCGTCGTGCGACGTCACGCGGACGTGACACCGGGTCCGCTGGCAGCGATCGTTCCGCGGATCTCTTGTCGATGTCGAGGGGCCACGGCTACGATCTACGACTTCGGTGCTCCACAGGCGGGGCTCTCAGTAGTAGGAGACTTTGAATGACACATACACGATCCTTCGGCAGGTTGGTGATTGGCGCTTCCCTCGGGGTGCTCATGACCATCGGAGCAACCCAGGCCTGGCAGGCCACCGCCGCACCCGGCGACGCGGATACCACGTTCGTACCGATCGAACCGTGCCGACTGTTCGACACGCGCCCGGGCGCAGCACCACTGGTCGGCAAGAAGACACCACTCGGCGCCGGAGCCGCCAACATCTACACCCAGCAGGTGACCGGCAATGTCGGGAGCTGCGTGGGCATTCCGACCGACGCCACAGCGGTGGCGCTGAATGTCACGATCGCCAATCCGACCGCAGGGTCGTATCTGTCCGTGTACCCGTCGAACCAGGCCCAGCCGAATTCGTCGAGTCTGAACTGGGTCCAGGGCCAAGCCCCGACCCCGAACGCGGTCGACGTGAAGTTGTCGCCCGGCGGCCAGATCAACCTGTTCAACTTCGCCGGCACCGTCGACCTCTTCGCAGATGTCGCCGGTTACTACACCCCCAGCAGCTTGATCGAAATCAATACACGGCTCGCTGCGGTCGAAACCAAGATCGGCACGAACAGGCCGGTCGTCGAATACGCCGCAGCCATCGACGAGGTCGACCTGCCGACCGCGGCTGTGTCGCCGGCGCCAGCGCTCATCGTCTCGCCGGCCAGCGAGCAACTGTCGGTGACGATCACTGCACCGAGCGCAGGCAAGGTGGCCGTCGTCGCCAACGCGACGGCGAAGGGCGGAGGCACTGGCCGCTTGGTCTGCCAGATCACCAACAACACTGCCGCGACCAGCATTGACGCAGGGACCCAGGTCGTCGGAATCGCATCGCCGGCCACGGGCGGCGCGCAGCCGAGCCTCGGCACCAACCGGGTGTTCGACGTTGCGGCGGGACCGAACACGTTCGATCTGGTGTGTGCGGCGACAGACGCTCCGATCACCATCCACTACCGGTCGATGTCGGCGACGTTCACCCCGAACGGCTGATCTCGTCGATCCTGGCCGACATGTCCCCACGCTCGATCGGGGACATGTCGGCTCGATCGGCCGAATTCTCATCCCCGCCACGAGTGGCGCGCCGCTCGTCGATGCGGTTCACGACGCGGAACTGGCACGTTTGCTCGTACTGTGGTAAGCCAGCCGATGGCGGAAGGAGGTGCTGAGTGAAATTGTCGACAGAGCGTGAGCGACTGCGCTGGTACCTCCGTGACCACAAGTGGTGGTGGAAGTGGCCGTTGATCGCGGCCACGTTGTTGGTGTGGGTGGGTGCGCTCGCCCTGTTCGTCGCGCCCTGGCAGTCCGACGCTCGTACCGGCGACGTCGCGGCGTTGACCCTGACCACGGAGGCACCCGACGCCGACCCGCCATCAGAAGCGCCGAACACCGATTCGGCGCAGCGCACATTTCCTGCGGGCGGAAACCTCGGCGACCTGCTCGCGAGCGCCACCTTGGCGCCTGTCGACGACGGTGAGGTTGCCGACGCCGCGGCGGAGCTGGTCCCCCCCGACAGCACGACCCCGCCGACGAGCGTCGAAGCCACTGTGGTCGAGTCGGAACCGGTCGTCGTCGAGTCCGAACCGGTCGTGGTCGAGTCCACCAGGCGCCCGAACCGATCTCGGCGACCGGAGCCCGCGCCCGAGCCACCCCCCAGCCCGGTCGCTCCAGTGGTCGTTCCCGCGACCACTCCCCCAACGACCGTGGGCTGGCCGTTCGTTCCGCGCCCGCCGGCCACGACCCCGAGCGCACCGACCACCACCCCGCCAACCACCACCCCACCGACCACCACCCCACCGACTACCACCCCACCAACCACCACCCCACCAACGACGACCCCGCCGACCACTCAGCCACCACCGGACGCCGCGGATCCGCTGGATGTCGTCGGCGGGCTCCTCCCGGGGTTCTGAGGCTCCCGGCCGCTCTGGCTGGTCAGGTGAGGACGGATTGCACGGCGTCGATCACCTGGTCGTGGAAGCGGCCGGCGGTCGCGACGACGCCCGTGTTGGCCTGCAGCGTCGCTCCGTGTGAGAAGTCGAGCGGGGCGCCGGTGACGTCGGTGACGACCCCCCCCGGCTTGTTCGACCACGAACTTTCCGGCCGCGTGGTCCCAGATCTTCTCCCGATAGTCGGCCCGAGTCGGTAGGCGGAGATAGATCGACGCGTCGCCACGCGCAATCGCCGCGTATTTGCACTGGCTGTCGATGCGGTACGGCTCGGCGGTGATCCCCAGGCGAGCGGCGATCAGCGCCGCGTGATCCTGATTCGAGTGGCCAGACTCGACGGACTCACAGAATCTCGCCTCGGCCAGGCTGGTTGGAGCAGCGACCCGCACAGCGTGCGGCATCGTGGCCGCCCCGTACCAGGCCTGGCACACGCCGTTGGCAGCGACGAAGATCGAGCCGGTCGAACCATCGGGATTCGGCAGGTTCGGGCACCCCAGCACTCCGAGAATCACTTCACCACGCTCTATCAGACCGAGCGCGATCGCATACTGCTCGCCGCGCAGGAAACCCTTGGTGCCGTCGATCGGGTCGAGTGTCCAGTATCGGTCGCTCGCTCCGGCGGATGACCCGATCGAGATCCAGTCGAGCACGGCGCCGCTCGACACCGCGTCCCCGCGTTGGGATGCGACGAGGGCCACGACAGCGTCGAGGAGATCGGTCGCATCGGAGCCACGCAGGTCGTCGGATTCCTCCTCACCGATCATCTCGATCTCTCCGAGTGAGTCGGTCAGCTCCGCACACACCACCGCCTGCGCGGCGAAGTCGGCGATGGTGACCGGGCTCTCGTCGCCCTTGGTCAAGGTGTGCCCAGCGAGCAATCGGCCCTGAGCACTGCGGCAGACGTCCGACGCAGCACGCACTGCGGCGAGCGCGGCGGCGAGTTCGATGCTCAGGTTGTCGGCGGCGTGTCCCATTGTCGCTCCTCGGTGCTGCCGGACTGGTCTACAGCACGCCGGAGGCCCGAAGAGTGTCGATGATCTGATCGGCGGCGTCTTCGGCACTGAGCGACGACGTGTCGATGCGCACCTCCGGCTGTTCGGGCGGCTCATATGGGGAGTCGATGCCGGTGAAATTCGCCAGTTCGCCGCGGCGAGCCTTGGCGTAGAGGCCCTTCGGATCGCGTTCCTCGGCGAGTGCGAGCGGTGTGTCGACGTGGACCTCGATGAACTCGCCGTCCTCCACCGCCTCGCGGGCCAGTCGACGCTCGGCTCGGAACGGCGAGATGAACGACACGAGTACGACGAGGCCGGCGTCGACCATCAGCGCCGACACCTCGGCGATGCGGCGGATGTTCTCGACGCGGTCGGCGTCAGTGAAACCGAGGTCACGGTTGAGTCCGTGGCGTACGTTGTCGCCGTCGAGTAGATAGGTCCGCACACCGAGCGTGTGCAGCTTCGACTCGACGATGTTGGCAATGGTCGACTTGCCCGAGCCTGACAGACCGGTGAACCACACCACCGCGGGCCGATGGCTGTTCTGACCCGCTCGGGCGCCCTTGTCGACCTGCACGTCCTGCCAGTGGATGTTGTGGGCACGGCGCAGCGCAAAGTGCAACAGCCCGGCGCCGACGGTCACGTTCGTCAGCTTGTCGACGATGATGAAGCCGCCGGTGTCACGGTTGACGTCGTACGGGTCGAATGGCACGGGACGATCGAGGCTGATGTTGCAGACCCCGATCTCGTTCAGCTCGAGGGTGTTCGCCGCGAGCTGGTCGAGGTTGTTGATGTCCACGCGGTACTTGGGTTGGGCGATGGTGACGCCGACGGTCCGGGCACCGATCTTCATCAGATACGGCCGCCCAGGGAGCATCGCGTCTTCGTGCATCCACACGATGTGCGACTCGAACTGGTCGGCGACCTCGGCGGGATCGTCGCGACCGCAGATGATGTCGCCGCGGCTGGCGTCGATCTCGTCCGTGAGCGTGATCGTGACCGACTGACCCGCGATTGCTTCATCGAGATCGCCGTCCATCGTCACGATCCGATCGACCGTGCTGGTCGTGCCGGACGGCAGCACTCGGATCGGATCACCGGGTTTGACGGACCCGCCGACGATTCGGCCGGAGAACCCGCGAAAGTCGAGGTTCGGGCGGTTGACCCATTGGACCGGCATGCGCAACGGGCCGTCGTAGAGGTCGTCGTCGACGGGTACGGTTTCGAGGAAGCCGAGCAGCGTCGGGCCGTGGTACCACGGCGTCGCGGCGCTGGGCTCGACGATGTTGGCGCCCGTCAGCGCCGACAGCGGGATGAAGGTCATCTCCTCGAGCCCGATGCGCGCAGCAAAGTCGCGGTACTCCTCCTCGATGGCGTCGAACACCTCGTGGCTGTAGTCGACGAGATCCATCTTGTTGATGGCGACGACGACGCGCTTGATGCCGAGGAGGTTGACGAGGTAGCTGTGCCGGCGTGTCTGGGTGAGCACACCCTTGCGGGCGTCGACGAGGATGATCGCGACATCGGCAGTCGACGCGCCGGTGACCATGTTGCGGGTGTACTGCTCGTGACCGGGGGTGTCGGCGACGATGAACTTGCGGTGCTCGGTCGAGAAGTACCGATAGGCGACGTCGATCGTGATCCCCTGCTCGCGCTCGGCCGACAGCCCGTCGAGCAGCA
>JBGTEH010000452.1:0-5653 GCA_041747915.1 Ilumatobacteraceae bacterium | reverse complement strand
CGCCGATTCGACCGCTCGCGTTGCTCCGATCAGGACGGGCGCCACCGCGGGGAGCGTGAGCAGCGGGAGCAACGTCTCGCGGCCCCTGAACCCTGCGGCAAGGCCTCCGTACAGGGTACCGACCGCAGCGAGGCCACACGTTGCGGAGATCGAGGTGGTGACGAGAAGCACAACACCGCCGGGCGGAACCGTCTGGCGGAAGAGCACGACGGCGGCGCCGAGCAGCACGACTTCGAGCACCACCAACTGCACCGCCAGCGCCGCCGCCTTGCCCAGAAAGATCGCTCGTGGGTCGACACCGGCGACTCGAAGTGCATCGAGTGCCCCGTCGTCGGTCTCCACCGCGAAGCTCCGCTGGACGAGTACCAGCATGCTGAACATCGTGGCCAGCCACACGAGGCCAGGGGCGACGCGTTCGAGCACGGCATCGGAGTCGAGGGCGAACGCAAAGATCACCATCGTGACGCCGGCGAACGGAAGGACCTGATTGGTGAGGACGCGGCTGTGCCACTCGATCCGCAGATCCTTCAGCGCCACCAGGCGCGCGATCCCCACCACCTTCACGTGAGCTCCAGCGGCGCGGACGGCACCTCATGGACCCGTCCGGCGACCACGTCGACCGTGCGCGTGGCGAGCGAACCCGCTCGTTCGAGTTCGTGGCTCGCCACCACGATGGTGGCACCGGCCGCAGCCGCTTGACGCAAGGTGGAGTCGAGTTCGTCACGTGCACTCGCATCGAGACCCGCGTGAGGTTCGTCGAGCAGCCAGAGCTGCGCCCGCCGCGCCACGAGACACGCCAACGCGGTGCGGCGCCGCTGGCCGGCGGACAGCTTTCGAACTGGGACATCGACCAGGCGCTCAGCAACGCCGAGGCGTTGCATCGCCGTCAGCATCTCGTCGTCGCTCGCCCCCACGGTGGAGCCCCAGAATTCGACGTTCTCGGCCACGGTGAGATCGAGGTACAGCCCGTTCTGGTGACCCAACACGCCGACGTGGCGACGAATCTCCTCGCGCTGGGTGGCGAGGTCGAGCCCGAGTATGCGGCCGGTGCCGCGCACGATCGGTACCAGCCCGGCGCAGACCCGCAGCAACGTGGTCTTGCCCGCGCCGTTGGGGCCCCGCAACAAGACGATGTCGCCCTCGTCGATGATGATCGAAGCGCCGGCCAGGGCGGGGAACGAGCCGAGGACCGCCACGGCCTCGGTGAGTTCGACCACGGGCGTCGCCATGGCGCCACGCTAGGGAGAAAGAGTTGGACAACCGCGATCGCGTCTGGGCGAGTGCCAGCTAGCTTCGACGGACGTGTCGGACGTCGCGGAGCCCACTACACCGCCCCGCGTGCGCAAGTTCGACCGACCCCGTCATCCGCGCGACTGGCGCTGGTGGATCGGCGGTCTCGGCAAGACCCTGATCGCCGCCGGCCTGTTGATGTTCGGGTTCGTGGCGTACCAGTTGTGGGGCACCGGGATCGAGACCGCCCGCTCGCAGAACGCGCTGGAGAACGAGTTCGAAGACATTCTTGCCACCACGACGACGGCCACCACGGTCGTCACGACTGAACCGACGACCGACGCCACGACCGACGCGCCCCCCGTCCCGACGGAGGCCAAGCCCCCGACGACCACGCCCGTCGAGCCGATCAGTCGCCCGATCGTGGAGGAGGGCGATCCCATCGCCCGCCTCGAGATGCCGAGCATCGGGGTCGACAACATCGTCGTGGCCGGCGTCGGCAAGTCCGACCTCAAGAAGGGGCCCGGGCATTACCCCGAGACCCCGCTGCCGGGCCAGCTCGGCAACGCGGCGATCGCCGGCCACCGAACGACCTACGGCGAGCCCTTCTACGACGTCGACAAGCTGCGCGACGGTGACGAAATCATCGTGACCACGCCCGATGGACGCTACGTGTACCGCGTCACCGGTCAGCAGATCGTGTCGCCGAGCGACTACCAGGTCGTCGCCACCGTCGATCCGAGTCGCGCCACCCTGACACTCACGTCGTGCCACCCGAAGTACACCGCTCGCCAACGAATCATCATCACGAGCGAACTCGACGAGGCTGCGTCATCGGGGCCTGCCGGCGCAGCGCTGATCAACTACGGCCGACCTCTGGAGTCCGCAACCGAAGAATTCGATCCGACGAACACCGTGGACGCAACACTGCCGAGCGAGGCAGTGCCAGACGACTCTGCACCGGGCGATTCGATCCCCGACGATGGCGTCGAGGCGGGGGTCGGCGACGACGCAGCCGGCGCGCAGCCGGGATCCGAGGCGGTCAACAGCGAGATCGCCGACGCCTTCTCCGACGGTTGGTTCAGCGATCCGAGCGCCAACGCCCAGGTTGCTCTGTGGGGGCTGCTGCTCGCGGCGGTCGGAGCACTGTCGTATCTCGTCAGCAAGCGCGCCAAGCGCGACTGGGTCGGCCTCACGGTCGGCATCGTGCCGTTCGTGATCGTGCTGTACTTCTTCTTCCAGAACGTCAACCGGCTGCTTCCCCCCAACCTCTGACCACCTTCACAGCACCGTCACATCGTGCGTCGCAAGCCCGATTCGACGGTCACTCGATCAGCAGACCACCGAAGATGAACTCGGTACGGCGGTTCAACGCCAGCGACGCGTCGTCGTCACCGAGCGTCAGGAGGTCGACAGCACCGGCTGCCCGCGAGGCCAACCTCGCCGGCGCGATGCCGAGGGAGATCAGGTAATTGACGACTGCACGAGCACGCTCGTCCGAGATCGCGAAGTTGGAGAGATCGTCGCCGCGTTGATCGGCGTGGCCGATGACGAGCACGGAGATGTTCGGGAGAGCGTTCATGACATTGACCACCCGGTCGAGTTCTCGAGCGTGATCGGGAAGAATGTCCGCCGTACCCTCGGGAAAGCGCGCCGAGTTCAACTCGATGACGCGTGCGCCGACCGAAATCGGCACCGCCGAATTGACCACCATGTTGTCGATCACTTCGGCGTCGGGAAACTGGCTGTTCGCCTTCGCGAGCGCGCCGAGCCGGTCCTTGGCCGCCTGCGACGGAACCTGGCCCGAGATGGTGATCGTCTCCGTGTCGAACACCACCACTAGCGGGAGCGGTGAGCCGTCCGGACTGGTCGGATAGCCGAGCGGGGTCTCCCCGGCGGCGGGCGGGACGGAGGTCGAGGCGCTCGCGGCCGTCGCGCCAGAACCGTCCCCGGGCGGAACGGTCGACACCTCGGCAGACAACGAGGTGGACGGCACTGCCGAGGTACTGATCGTCGTGTCGACATCGGACGCCCTCTCCAGCCCGTCGTCGGTCGTGGCCACCAGGTCGCCATTGGACGAGTCGCCATCGACACCCCCATCCGACGCAGTGATCGGCGCCGCGATCTCGGCCGACTCCCCTGACGCTGACCCCGAGTCCTCGGACTCGGAATCAGGACGGAGTTGCCAGAATCCGATGCCTGCCAGGAGGGCCACCACGACAGCCACGGCGACCGCCTTGCGCCGACCGCTCACCTCGTAGCGGTACCAGTCGACGACGTCTAACCATCGATCTCGCCAGTTGTCCAGGAACTGCGCCATGACCGTGCCCTCCCCCTTGGATACACCGGAGCTGTCGACCGTAGCTGGTTGTCGCCGCTGGGCCCCAGCCCCCGGGCCCAGTCGTCTGTTGAGGACCCCGCTGCGTCCCCGCCGGTGGCAAGAACCCCGCGCTCTTCTTCCAGGACGTCAACCGGCTGCTGCCGCCCAACCTGCAACCGACGCCCGCTTCTCGCTGCGACTGGCCACTAACGGCCAGGGCCATGGCGACGCGCATGCGTTCGTCGGGATCGATGAAGTGGTCGTGGTCGTCGTCGCCGAGGTCGATCTGCACCGTCGAGGAGCACGATCAAGACGTTTGGCGCTCCATCGGGCGGCAACAACCGCTCGATCGGCGTGTGCGCGTGGTCGTGATCTTCGCGTCCTAGGTCGTGAGGCCAGGCGCCGGGCGATCCGGGATCGGCAGCATCGAGCGGACATGACGATCGGGGCGGTTGGACATCAGAACCCTCGGTCCGGACGAAGCTCGCAGCGTAGACCCGACCCTCCGCACGGCCCTCACCGATCCAAGGCGATGAGTTTCTGGTACGGCCAGCGCGCCACAAACTCATCGCACTCGCGTGGGCGGACCAGGCGATGAGGTTCACTGACCGGTGAACGTCGGTGGGCGTTTGTCGAGGAAGGCGGTGCGGCCCTCCTCAGCGTCGGCGCTCGCCCACGCGGTCGATCGCACCGCTTCGAAGATGTGGTCGGGGGCGGGTTCCAGTGCGGCTCGTTCGAGGCCGATCTTGTGGCCGCTGATCGTCAACGGCGCGAGCCGTGCGAGTTCATGTGCCCACGAGATGGCATCGGCGAGCCCACCGAGGCGGTGGACACCACCGCTGTGGTGCAGTTGCTCGGCGGTGTAGGTCTGCGCAGCGAGCAACATCGCACGTGCGATCGGAGGTGAGAACTCCGCTGCGAGGCGTCGGATCGTCCAGTGATCGACGACGAGTCCGAGCCTGGCCGCCGGAATGCCGAACACGCTGCGAGTCGTTGCGACCCGGAGATCGGCGGCGATCACCAGCTGCGTGCCGGCACCGAGCGCCGGGCCGTCGACGGCGGCGATCACCGGCATCGCCAACGCCCCGAACCCACGCAGGACCGATCCCAGGGCAGTAGCGAACTCGCCCTCCTCCACGCCGTTGAGATCGGCGCCAGCGCTGAAGGCCGGCGGTGCACCCGTCAAAACGACGACACGTGCTTCCGACGCACCGGCGAGGTCGTCCTGCACGTCGAGCAGTGCGAGCAGGGTCGGGTGATCGACCGCGTTGCGACGTTGGGGCCGATCGAGCGTCACGACCACAACGGGGCCGTCGTGGCGAACCTCGACGGTCATCAGCAGCGCCGATCGGCTCGTAGCATGAGGCGACTGTATGTCGAACAATCCTGTCGCCTCCGATGCCGTCGACCCGGTGCGCGTACGACGAGCGCAGGTGGCCAAGTGGGCGTTGCTCGCCAATCGTGTCGGATATCTCTTCGTTGCGTTGTCGATGGCGCTGTTCGTCATCGCGTTCGCGATCGGGTTCTCGGCGACGCTGGCGTCGCTCGTCATCGTGTCGTTCGTCATCGGATGCGTGCTGCTCGCGCCGTCGATCATTCTCGGCTACGCCGTGAAGGCCGCCGAGCGCGAGGACCGCGAACGGGGCTTCTGAGACACCGTCGACCTCGGTTACCATGCGGTAACACATGTCTCCTCGACTTCCCGCCAACGCCCGCCGCGAGCAGATCCTCGATGTCGCGCTCGTCGTGTTCGCGACCAACGGCTTCCACGGCGCATCGATGAACGATGTCGCCGACGCCGTCGGTGTCACCAAGCCGGTGTTGTACCAACACTTCGACTCCAAGCGTGATCTGTACCAGGCACTGATCGACGAGGTGGGCGATCGCTTGCTCGCCAACATCGCCAAGGCCGCTGCCGAAGCGACCGACGGCAAGAGCCAGACCGAACTCGGTTTTCGGGCCTACTTCCGATGGGTGTCCGACGACCACGACGGCTTCCGATTCCTCTTCGGTTCGGGCACGCGTCGCGACGACGAGTTCAACGCTGCTGTGCAACGGATCACCGCCGAGGCCGCCAAGGCCGTCGCCCCGCTGATCGCCGTC
>JBGTEH010000451.1:0-2802 GCA_041747915.1 Ilumatobacteraceae bacterium | reverse complement strand
GCAGCAGTGGCGATCTTGAGATCGAGCGTGTCAGGCTGATCGGCGATGAGGCCGAGTGCTTCGGAAACAAGTTCTTCTGCGAGTCGAACATTCTCGGAAACACCGAGCTCGGAGACGATGGAACGAGCGCGCGATGACGCTGCGTCGGCTACATCTGGTTCCATGAGTGATGCATCGTACGGCCCGAGATGGCAAGGTCCGGTTCTGGGTCTGGTCGCGACCGGTGCGGGGTTGGCCGCGGCGGAGTTGGTCGTCGGACTCGTACAGGGGTCAGCGTCGCCAGTCGTCCCGGTGGGTCAGGTGTTCATCGACCTCGTGCCGCGCCCGTTGAAGAACTGGGCCATCGAGACCTTCGGGACGAACGACAAGGCAGTCCTCGTGACAGGTGCGCTGGTCGTGGTGCTCGGCATCGGCATCACCGTCGGCGTCCTGGCGATGCGGGGTGCCCGGGCGAGCGCGTACGCGCTGACCGGCGTCATCGGTTTCCTCGGTGGGTACGCGGTGATGACGCGCCCGGATCCGTCGTTGTCGAAACTGCTGCCGACGATCGTCGGAACGGGGGTGTCGATCGCCGTCCTGTGGTACCTCGCCCCGCGACCCGTTGGCGCTGTCGGCGTGAGCGCAGGTGCCGGTGAGCCGCAGCAGACGACGCCGCAGAGCATGGGCGTCGATCGGCGCCGCTTCGTCGGCGGAGCGATCGGTATCGGCGGGGCCGCTGTACTGGTGGGCGGAGTGGGGCGGATGCTCCAGCAGCGCTTCGAGGTCAGCGCCGAGCGCGGCACGATCGCCCTCCCGGCGCCGAATTCCCCGAGTGACATTCTTCCCACCGACGCTGATCTCGGTCTCGAGGGGATGGACCCCTTCGTGACCCCGAACGCCGACTTCTACCGAATCGACACGGCGCTCGTGGTGCCGCAGGTGTCCAAGGACTCGTGGTCGCTGAAGATCGGTGGAATGGTCGACAATCCGTTCGAGATCACGTTCGCCGATCTGCTCGCCCGTCCCCAGGTCGAGCGCTACGTCACGTTGTCGTGTGTGTCGAACCCGGTCGGCGGCGGCTACGTCGGAAACGCCCTCTGGCAGGGAGTGCTGCTCAAGGACATCCTCGACGAGGCAGGCGTGCAAGCGGGCGCAACGCAGGTGGTGAGTCGGTCAGTCGACGGCTGGACCGCCGGGACACCGACCGAGGTCATCATGGACGGTCGAGACGCGATGCTGGCCATTGCCATGAACGGTGAGCCGCTCCCGGCGCGCAACGGTTACCCGGTACGCATGGTGGTGCCGGGCCTCTACGGGTACGTGTCGGCCACCAAATGGGTGACCGACATCGAGCTGACGCGTTGGGAGGACTACGACGCGTACTGGATTCCGCGAGGATGGTCGAAGGAAGGCCCGATCAAGACGATGGCTCGCATCGACACGCCTCGTCAACGCGACCACGTCGGTGAGGTCGCCGTCGGGGGGGTGGCGTGGGCGATCCACCGAGGCGTGTCGAAGGTGCAGGTTCGCGTCGACGAGGGAGAGTGGCTCGACGCCGACCTCGGCGGTGTGCCATCCGACGACACGTGGGTGCAGTGGGTGGCACGGGTGTCACCCTCCCCCGGCAAGCACCTCATCGAGGCACGGGCCTTCGACGGCACGGGTGAGCCGCAGACCGACCAGTACGCGCCCGTCGCCCCCAACGGCGCCCAGGGCTACCCCCGCATCACCATCAACATCAAGTCCACCTGACCCCAACACCGAACCAGTACCCGAAAAATGTGGCGAATTGCCCGCTGAGCGGGCTGAATCCCGCACGTTTCGGAGTTTTGGGGTGATCGAGTGGGTGATCAGAGGGTGTCGGACTTGGTTTCGAGGGCGGTGATGAGCTCGTCGAACGACTTCTGGAAGCTGCTCACGCCCTCGCGTTCCAGCTGCGCGGCGACATCGTCCATGTCGACGCCGACGCGAGCCAACGCATCCCAGTCGGCGCGAGCGACGTCGACGTCGGCGTCGATGCGACGTTCGAGTGTTCCGTGGTCGGCGAACGCTTCGAGGGTGTTGTCGGGCAGCGTGTTGACCGTGTCCGGCCCGATCAGCTCGTCGACGTACAGCGTGTCGCGATACGCAGGGTTCTTCGTCGACGTCGACGCCCACAGCGGGCGTTGCACACGCGCCCCGCGCGCCGCCAGCGCTTCCCAGCGAGGCCCGGAGAATGCCTGCAGGAAGAGTTGGTAGGCGAGCTTGGCCTGAGCAACGGCTGCCTTCCCACGAAGTTCCAACGCCTCGTCGGTGCCGATCGCATCCAAGCGCCGATCGACCTCGGAGTCGACTCGGCTGATGAAGAAACTCGCGACGCTGGCGACTACGGACAAGTCGCCGCCGGCGCGTTCGAGCCCGCTCAGGTAGGCCTCCATGACCTCCGAGTACCGCTCGAGGCTGAAGATCAGAGTGACGTTGATCGAGCGGCCCTCGGCGATCATCTCCTGGATCGGCGCGAGGCCTTCGGACGTGCCGGGGATCTTGACCATCAGGTTGCGGCGGTCGATCCGTTCGTGGAGGTCGCGTGCAGCGGTCTCTGTGCCCGGTCCGTCGTGAGCGAGGCCGGGATCGACCTCGACGCTCACGTATCCGTCGACGCCGTCGGACTGGTCGTACACCTTCGAGAACACGTCACAGGCGCTGTGGATGTCACGGATCACGAGCGACCAGTAGTCGTCGACGATCGACGCTCCATCCGAGCGCAGGGAGGCGAACTGCTCGTCGTAGTCGCTCGAATCCTGGATCGCCTTCTGGAAGATCGAGGGATTCGAGGTGAGACCG
>JBGTEH010000450.1:0-2177 GCA_041747915.1 Ilumatobacteraceae bacterium | reverse complement strand
AGCACCTACGACCACCGCATCATCCAGGGTGCCGAGTCGGGAACGTTCCTCAAGCGCGTGCACGAACTGCTGCTGGGCGAGCACGACTTCTACGAGGACATCTTCCACTCGCTCGACATGCCGTACGAGGCCGTCAAGTGGCGCCCCGACACGAACCCGATCGACCGCGAAGAGGCGATGCTCGCCAAGCAGATGGCGGTCGCCAAGCTGATCCGGGTGCATCGTGTGCGCGGCCACCTCATCGCCGACCTCGACCCGCTGCGGTGGAAAGAGCCGCTCACCCCCGGCGAACTCGACCCCGCGACGTACGGCCTGACGATCTGGGACCTCGACCGCGAGTTCCTCACCGACGGCGTCGGTGGCGTGGACAAGATGCGCCTCGGCGACCTGCTCGGGGTGCTGCGCGACGCGTACTGCCGCACCATCGGCGTCGAGTACATGCACATCCAGGACACCGACGAGCAGCAATGGATCCAGGAGAAGTTCGAGGGTCCGCAGCGGCCGCCGTCGAAAGCGCAGAAGGACCGCATCCTCGAACGGTTGAACGCCGCCGAGTCGTTCGAGAAGTTCCTCGCCACCAAGTACGTCGGAACCAAGCGGTTCGGCATCGAGGGTGCCGAGTCGGCGATCCCGATCCTCGACGCAATCCTCTCGAACGCCGCCGACGCCGCCTTTGACGGCGCCGTGCTCGGCATGGCCCACCGTGGTCGCCTCAATGTGCTGTCGAACATCATGGGCAAGAGCTACGAGGCGATCTTCTCCGAGTTCGAAGGCCACATCGACCCGTCGAGTGTGCAGGGTTCCGGCGACGTGAAGTACCACCTCGGAATGAAGGGCAAGTACGTGAGCCCGTCGGGGGCCGACGTGGCGATCGAGTTGGCCGCCAACCCGAGCCACCTCGAAACCGTCGGGCCGATCGTGATGGGCATGGTCCGCTCGATCCAGGACCAGATCGAGCCGGCCGGGTCGTTCAGCGTGCTGCCGCTGCTCATCCACGGTGATGCCGCGTTCGCCGGCCAGGGAGTCGTCGCCGAGTCGCTCGCGATGAGCGACATCGGTGGCTACCGGATCGGTGGCACGATCCATCTGATCATCAACAACCAGATCGGATTCACGACGTCACCGCAGTACGCGCGCTCGTCGCTGTACTGCTCCGATGTCGCCAAGACCATCCAGGCGCCGATCTTCCACGTCAACGGCGATGATCCCGAAGCGTGCGTCCACGTTGCGCAACTGGCGTGGGAGTACCGCCAGCAGTTCCACAAGGACGTGGTGATCGACATGGTGTGCTACCGCCGGTACGGGCACAACGAGGGCGACGATCCGAGCTACACCCAACCGCTCATGTACAAGGCGATCTCCGAGCGGCGCAGTGTTCGCAAGCTGTACGTCGAAACGCTCGTGCGGCGCGGTGACATCACGGTCGAGGAGGCCGAACAGGCGCTCGGCGACTATCAGGGCAAACTCCAGGTCGCCCTCGACGAGACCCGCTCGCAGGCGCCGGCCGCGATCACGGTTCCCAAGCCGCCGCGCCCGCTCGGCGTGTTGCCGCACATCCCGACGGGCGTCGAGCGCCCGACGCTCGATCGGATCTTCAATCGCCTCACCGAGTATCCGGAGGGCTTCACGATCCATCCGAAGCTCGGCCGTCAGTTCGAGACCCGCACGTCGACGTACACCGACGGTGAAGTCGACTGGGCCACGGCGGAGGCGCTGGCGGTCGGGTCTCTCGTGCTCGAGGGCCACCCGGTTCGTCTCGCCGGACAGGACTCTCGGCGCGGCACGTTCAGCCAGCGCCACGCTGCGCTGATCGACTTCGAGACGGGCGAGGCGTGGATCCCGCTCGACAACCTCGACATCGAAGCGCACTTCTGGGTGTTCGACTCGTTGCTGTCGGAGTACGCCGCGCTCGGATTCGAGTACGGATACGCCCACGCCAACCGCGACGCCCTGGTGATGTGGGAAGCCCAGTTCGGCGACTTCATCAACGGCGCGCAGATCGTGATCGACCAGTACATCGTGGCCGCCGAAGACAAGTGGGACCAGCAGAACGGCGTCGTGCTCCTGCTGCCCCACGGCTACGAGGGTCAAGGGCCAGAACACAGCTCGGCGCGCATCGAACGCTTCATGACGCTGGCCGCCGAGGACAACATGCAGATCGTCAACACGACGACGGC
>JBGTEH010000449.1:0-2866 GCA_041747915.1 Ilumatobacteraceae bacterium | reverse complement strand
GCCTTCGCGCCCGTTCCGGCGCCGACCGAACCCCATGAGCGCTGCGTTCGCGTCGCGCTGGCCGCAGCACGACGTCCGAACGCAGAGTCGGGCCGATGCGAGAAGTTGCCTCCGCGCCCGAGATCGAACACCACGGCGGCGGGGACCACGGGCACCACGCCGACGGGGTCGCCGGCGGGTCCGACCGGGAAGCCGAGGCCCTGCTCCTCGAGCCAGTCGACCACGCCGTCGGCCGACGAAAGACCGAACGCACTCCCGCCGGTGAGGCAGATCGCATGGATCTGCTCGACGAGGTTCTCGGGGCGCAACGCATCGGTCTCTCGCGTCCCCGGCCCACCGCCGCGGACGCTGACTCCCGGCGTTGCGCCTGCGTGCGCAACCACGACCGTCGTTCCCGTCTGCCAGCCGCGCCCAACCCTGTGGTGATGTCCGACGCGAAGTCCTGCTACGTCGGTGATCGATCCGAACGGGGCAGGTGACATCGCGCCACTGTAGGGATCAAGGAGTCGCCCGAACTAGCGTCACGGCTCGTGTTCGATCGGCCCACCATCTCCGACACGCTGGTCCGGAGGATGCGCATCGGCGTTCGGCGGGCGGCGGGCGAGGTGCTCATCAGGGCTTGGGAGAACACGATCGAGCTCGGTGCGATCGGGCCCGACACACGACGGGGCCACCGATTCGGGGCACTCGGGCGCCACAGCGTGATCTGCTTCCCGTGGAACACGATCTTCAACGAGCAGTACATCCGCATCGGCGAGGCAACGATGTTCGGACCACAGATCACGCTTTCGGCCGGGATGATCCCGGGCCAGCAGATGGTGTCCGATCCGGTGATCTCCGTCGGCGACCGCTGCCTCTTCGGCAAGGGCAGTGGGATCGTTGCTCACCTGAGCGTCACCATCGGTCACGATGTCTGGACGGGTCACCACGTCTACATCACCGACCAGAACCACGGCTACGCCGATCGTGATCGTCCGATCTCGCAGCAGGTCATGCCCGAGCGCCCTGTGTCGATCGGCGACGGTTCGTGGCTCGGTCACGGAACGGTGGTGCTGCCGGGTTCGACGATCGGTCGTCACGTGGTGATCGGAGCCAACAGCGTCGTGACCGGCGACATCCCCGACTTCAGTGTTGCTGCCGGAGTACCGGCCCGCGTGATCAGGTCACAATGAACAGCTCACAGTGAGCGGCGGCGGCTGAGCGTCAGTTGATCGAGCCGCGCGGGGGAGCGCACGAGGGGATCTCGTTGTCGCCGGCGAAGGTCTCGATGCGCTCGGTGATCGGGACGCCCTCCACCGCAGTCTCGGTGAAGGGCCCGTCCTGGCCACCGCGGAGCTTGTCGGCGTAGCGGTATCGATCCTCGAGCAAAGTGCGGTAGTCGGCTTCCCACAGTGGCACGAGAGCTTGGCCCTTTTCGTCGGTCGGTGCGACCGCGGTGATGTCATCGAGCATCGCCGAGAGCAGATCGGTCGACTCCACGACGAGATCGGCGCGCACCTCCAGGTCAGGCGACGCCTGTGCGTCGAGTGCTCGGATCCGTGCGTCGTAGTCGACACAGGTGGCCTCGGCGCGTTCCGCCCAGCCCCGGTCGTCGATCTTGTTGACGGCTTCCTTCGAGGCGAAGAACAGTGCCCACGCCCAGAACACGACGAATCCGACGACACCCACGATCAGCAGAACCTTGCGCAACCTGGATTTGCGCCACGGTCCGTGCGTGTTGTCGACGACCACGTCGGCGCGTGCGGCGTCGACCCGTGCTCGGGCGTCGGGGTTCACAATGCTTGACGATATGACTCGCCCGGACTGGTAGAAACGTCGTGTGACCGACGCGACCGATGCATCCGACGCGTCCGACGACGCCATCGGCGGCGTTGCGCGAGCGCGTCGCAACGGGCGGTTCATCTGGTCGATGATCAAGATGCAGCCGAAGCTGTTCTCGGCGGCCGTTGCCGGTGCCGCCGTGTTCGCAGTTCTCACGGTCGCGTCGAGCTTCGCGATCAGCTGGGTGATCGACGAGGTGATCTTGCCGCGCTTCGAAGACGGCGATGTGGCGGCGGCGACGCTGCTGAGCGGACTCGCGCTCGTGCTGGGGATCGGCGTGCTGCGAGCCATCGCCATCGTCGTGCGTCGCAGCTTTGCAGGAATCACCATGTGGCGCGTCGCTCAGATGCTGACCAACAGCGTCGTGGAGACGTACGTACGCCAACCGATGAGCTGGCACAATCGGCGACCCGACGGTGACCTCGTTGCGCGCGCCGGCGTCGATGCAGAATCCACCGTCAGCGTTCTCGCGCCGATCCCGTTCGCGTTGGGGACCGTCGTCATGGTGATCGTGTCGACCGTGTGGATGACGATCATCGACCCCGCGCTCGGGCTGGTCGCAGCGATCGTCTTTCCGTTGCTCGTCGTCACCAACGTCGTGTACGAGCGCCGGGTCTCCGGACATTTCGCCAGGGCTCAGCACCAGCTCGGTGAGTTCTCGGCGGGCGTCCACGAGAGTTTCGAGGGGGTGCAGCTCGTGAAGTCCTACGGTGCGGAAGAACGCGAAACCGAGCGGCTCTCGGGACTCGCCGACCAGGTCAGGGCGTCGCGCGTGCGAGCGATCTACTTGCGTAGCTGGTTCGAAGCCGCCCTCGACGTCTTCCCGTCGCTGACGAACATTCTGCTCGTCGTCATCGGAGCCACTCGGGTGCAGTCAGGCGTGATCTCCATCGGCGAGCTGTCCGGAGTGATCTTTCTGTTCACCCTCCTCGTGTTCCCCTTGCGCCTGATCGGCTTCACTTTGTCGGAACTGCCGCGTTCGATCGCCGCATGGAATCGAATCCAGACCGTGTTGAACGAACCGCTGGAGGACGACCCGGCCGAT
>JBGTEH010000448.1:0-2077 GCA_041747915.1 Ilumatobacteraceae bacterium | reverse complement strand
ACGCGGTTGGCCCTGGAGGCCCAGGATGTGCATCGGACCGAAGGTCATGTTCATCCCGATGATCATGAGCCAGAAGTTCCAGCGCCCGATCTTCTCGCTCAGCATCTTGCCGAACACCTTCGGCCACCAGTAGTAGATGCCGGCGAAGAGCCCGAGCACGGCGCCGCCGAAGATGACGTAGTGGAAGTGCGCCACGATGTAATAGGTGTCGGTCTGTTGTGTGTCCGACGGCGCCACGGCGTGGGTGACGCCCGACAGTCCGCCGATGGTGAACTGCACGATGAGACCGATGGCGAACAGCATCGCTGTGGTGAACCACAACTTTCCGCCCCACATCGTGAGGGTCCAGTTGACGATCTTCACGCCTGTCGGAACGGCGATGGCCATGGTCGCGACGGAGAACACGGCGACCGAGATCGGTCCGAGTCCCGATGCGAACATGTGGTGCGCCCAGACGCCGAAGCCGACGAATCCGATGGCCGCTCCCGAGAACACAACGAACGGGTAACCGAACAACGGCTTTCGCGAAAACGTGGGCAGCACTTCTGAGATGATGCCGAACGAGGGCAGCACGAGGATGTACACCTCGGGGTGACCGAACAGCCAGAACAGGTGCTGCCACAGCAACGGATCCGCGCCGGCCTCGACCGAGAAGAAGTTGGCGCCGAAGTTCCGTTGGAACATCAAGAGGAACAGCGCCACGGTGATGACGGGGATCGAGAACAGCAGCAGGAACTGCACGACCAGCGCCATCCACGTGAAGATCGGCATGCGCATCAGGCTCATGCCCGGTGCGCGCATGTTGAGTGCCGTCACGATCAGGTTGATCGCACCGATCTGCGACGCAACGCCCGTGATCAACAGCCCGAGCGTCCAGAAGTCGACGCCGTTGGTCGGCGAGAACGGAACGGAACTGTTCGGCGCATACATGAACCAGCCGCCGTCGGCCCCGCCACCGAGGATCCACGAGCTGTTGATGAAGATGCCGCCGAAGACGAACAGCCACAGGCTGAGGGCGTTGAGCCGCGGGAAGGCGACGTCACGAGCGCCGATCTGCAGCGGGATCATGTAGTTGGCGAACGCCGCGGCCATTGGCATCACGAAGAGGAAGATCATCGTGGTGGCGTGCATCGTGAACATCTGGTTGTACTTGTCAGCCGACAGGATGGTTCCGTCGGGCTGGGCGAGCTGTGCTCGGATCAGCAGCGCCTCGAAGCCGCCGACGAAGAAGAACACCATGGCGACGACGCCGTACATGATGCCGATCTTCTTGTGGTCGACCGTGAACGCCCACGACTTCCACCCCGTGGTCTCGACCGGTCGCCGCAGGAACCCATACGAGGTGGTCGGGGTCACGTACGCGGACCCCCCGGCGAGTGCCGGTGATTCGGTCGGTCGTTCGATGATGGCCATGCTCAGCGTGCTCCGGTCACTTGCGCTCGAGTAGGTAGGCGACGAGTTCGTCGATCTGGTCTTCGCTGAGTGCGAGGTTCGGCATCCCACGCACCAGCCCGTCGGTCGGTTCGAGCTTCTCGGGGTCGGCGTACATCGGCTTCTTGGCCGGTGCGTTGCGCAACCATTCGCGCAGCTCCACCGAGTTCAAACAGTCGGGCGTGACGCCCTCGAGGTACTCCGCACCCACCCTGTCGGGCGGTGCGTCCCAGACCTTCGGGCGACACACCGGAGACAGCAGGTTGTACGCGGCGCCGGCGAAGGTGTTGCGCGTCATCAGGTTGGTGAGGTTCGGCGCCGCTCCCGAGTACACCGACAGGTCGGGGCGCGACACGATCAGGTCACCGTCGGCATCTTCGAGGCCGTTGACCTGGTGGCACCGGGCGCACTGCGAGATGTACGTCGACTCACCGGCGGCGGCGAGCGTGCCGGCGACTGGCGACTCGTACGGGGCAATCTGGTTGAGCTTCCACGCCTCGAAGTCGTCCGGCTCCATGGCGATGACTTCCATGCGCATGTTGGCGTGCGACAGGCCACAGAACTCGGTGCACTGGCCGGCGTAGATGCCGGGCTCGTCGGCCTCGATGCGGTTGGTGTGGACGCGTCCGGGCACCATGTCGCGCTT
>JBGTEH010000447.1:0-4838 GCA_041747915.1 Ilumatobacteraceae bacterium | reverse complement strand
GAGCGCATCGTCACATGTGCCCATCAGCACCGCCGTAGTGAACCACAGCGTGGTTTCGGCCAACCGCTCGGTGACCGGAAGCGACAATTCGCCGAAGTCCTGCATGCCGTCGCGGGTACGAAATCTGGGCTCGAAGCCGTGTGGATCGCGGAACACATCGAGGTGATGGATCGGCGGGTAGGACATCGTCAATGGAATTCCCTCGGCGCCAAGGGCGAGTCGGACGGACTCGCGGTCGGCACCGAACTCGTCGGCGTCGATCCGCACGACGTAGCAGTAGTTGCCCTGACGGTCGCATCGCGGATCTCGTGCCTGCGGGTACACGCCCGGGATCTTCGCGAGCAGTTCGTTGAGGATCGCAGAGTTGGCATCGCGCGTCGCGGCCTGTTCGTCGAAACGGTCGAGTTGGGCCAACAGCACCGCACCCTGCCACTCGGTCATGCGGTAGTTCCCGCCGAGCGCGAAGTGCGAGTAGAACCATTCGCCGGGGCGGCGCCCACAGTCTCCGTACGATCGCGCGAGATTGAGCACGTCGGTGCGTTTCGACACGATCGCACCTCCCTCGCCGCCGGTCATCAACTTCGACGCTTGGAACGAGTAGGTGCCGGCATCGCCGAAGGTGCCGACCATCTGCCCGTTCCAGCGCGAGCCGTGCGCGTGGGCGCAATCTTCGACGAGCGCCAGGCCGCGCCGCTCGCAGAGGTCGGTGAGGCGATCCATGTCGGCGGGGTGCCCCGCGATGTGGACGGCGATGACCGCCGCAGTTCGTTCGGTGACCGCCGCCTCAGCCGCATCCGCGTCGATGCAACCGGTTGCCGGATCGACGTCGACGAGCACCGGGATCGCGTTGACCATCAGGACGGAGACGGCCGTGGCGACGAACGTCCAGGCCGGCACGATTACCTCATCGCCGTCGCCGATGCCGAGCGCCGACAGGGCGACGTCGATCGCGTGCGAACCGTTGGTCACCGCCACTGCGCGTTCGGTCGCGTGGAACGCGCCCCAGCGACGTTCGAACTCGTGCACCTTGGTTCCCTGGCTCGACCACCAGCGATCGCTCTCGAGAACTTCGAGGAGTAACTCACGCTCGGCCTCGTCGTGGTGGGGCCAGGTGGGGTACGGCGTCGACCGCACCGGGCTGCCGCCGTTGACGGCGAGTTGGCTGTTCATCTCGATTCCTCCTCTGGGTGGATGAGGTGTCGGGTCATCGTGCGAGCATGCCCGAGCGCGGCACTCCGTCGCCGGGCTCGTCGGCCAGGGTGTTGCGCTGGATGGACAGCGTCGAATGCAGCGCATCCCACGCATGTCCCTGGGCGTGTGCAATCGCACCGATAACACCGGCTCGCGCGCCGAGGAGCGTCGATTCGACCCTGATCGGGAACGGCGAGACTCTTGACACGGCGGCGCGTACCGGTTCGAGCAGCACTCGGTTCGACCCGATCCCGCCGGCGAGCACCACCACCTCGGGGTCGATCAGCGCCGACACGGCGAGGATCGCCTCGGCCAACACGTCGGCATGACGCTGGACGACGATCGCTGCAATCGGGTCGCCCGTCGCAGCGGCCTCGTAGACGTCTCGAGCGGTGCTGTCGTCGTGAAGTTCAGAACCCGCCCGGTCACGCGCCGACCGCGATCTGAGTTCGTCGGCCAGAAGGCGACCGACCGCCGAACCCGAAGCAGCCACCTCGAGCGCTCCGCGGGTTTGCGCCTCGGGCTGGCGCGGATCGGTGCCGATCGGGAGGAACGCGATCTCGCCTGCCGCCCCGTGCGCACCGCGCACGAGCTTGCGGTCGAGGACGATGCCGAGACCCACACCCGTGCCGATCGACAACACCACGAACGTGCGGCAGTCCTTGGCGACTCCCGCCGCCAGTTCACCGAGCGCCGCGACGTTGACGTCGTTCTCGACGACGACCGGCTTGCGTAATCGCCGGCCAAGCTGCGGTCCGAGGGACAACGTGTCGAGGCCGGGGATGTTGGACGCCAGATGCACGGTGCCGTCGGTATCGGCCACGCCGGGGCTGCCGAGCGTGACGGCCAGGATCTTCTTCCACGTCGCCGGGCTGTCGCTCACCGTTGCCCGTAGGAGGCGGTTGAGTTGATCGAGCAGCGCGTCGGCGCCGTTCGTGGTCGTCGCTTCCTCGACCAGACCGAGCACCGTGCCGTCGATGTCGGCGACCGCGACGCAGACCTTCGATCCGCCGAGGTCGACACCGACGACGAAGCCGGCCGTCGGATCGGGTTCGTACATGGCGGGCGCGCGCCCGACCGCACCGGTGCTCGGTGTCGACGAACGCACGAGGCCTTGTCGCTCGAGGTCGTCGACGACACTGAGTACCGTCGGCTTGGACAGACCCGTGACCGCAGCTATGTCGACGCGCGACACGGGGGCGTCGGCGACGATGACGTCGTAGATCTGCTGGCTATTCGCCCTCCTCACGAGCTCGTGACGATCCGATGGAGCGTTCGACGGAGCGGAACTTCGATGTCGCCGCGTATTCACCACTATTCCTTGACCGCGCCTGAGCTGAGTCCGCTGACGAGTTGACGTTGGATCAGTGCGGTGAACAGGGCGATCGGGATGATCGCGAGGCAGCTCGCGGCAGCGAGTGGGCCCCAGTCGAGCGTGCGTGCCGACACGAAGCCCGAGATATAGACCGGGAGCGTTTTGGAGTTCTCACCGGCGAGAATGGCCGGCACCAGGAACTCGTTCCATGCGAGCAGCCCGACGAAGATCGTCGTCGCTGCGAGACCGGGCAATGCCAGCGGGAAGATGACGAACACGAAGAGTCTGATCCGCCCGGCACCGTCGGTGCGGGCGCTCTCTTCGACTTCGACGGGTACCTGCTCCATGAACCCTGTGAGCAGCCAGATCGCGAACGGCATGTTGAGTGTCGCGTAGATCACGATCAATGCGACCTTGTTGTCGTACAAGCCGAGCCGCGTGATCATCTGAAACATGGGCACCATCAGGATGATCCCTGGAAGCGCCCGCACGAGGATGAGCGTCGCCTCGAACGGGCGACGCCCGGGAAAGCGGCGGTGCCGGGCGAGCGCGTAGGCGGCGAACGCCGCGATCGTCGTGCAGAGCAATGTCGACGCGACTGTGATCTGGACCGAGTTCCAGAGAACCCGGGTGAAATCGTCGTCACCGAGCAACTGTCGATAGTTCTTCGCCGTCGCGTCGAACGACACGAACCGCGGCGGATTGGCGAACGCGTCGACGCGGCTCTTGATGCTGGTCGAGAAGATCCAGAACAGCGGGAACAAGGCGGTGAGCATGGCCGCGATCAACACGAGGTAGCTCGCGACCACAGCGAGACGGCTGCGGCGTTCCGTGCTCACTGGATGGCTCGCTGGGCCCGCAGCCACAAGAAATAGACGGGCAGCGTGATGATGGCGACGGCGACGCCGATCGCCGCGGCACGACCCGTCTCGAGGAAGTTGAAGCCCGTGTTGTACGACAGCAGACCGAGCGTCTGTGTGGATCGCCCCGGTCCTCCCCGAGTGAGGATGAAGATGATGTCGAACAGCTTGAGGCTGTCAACGATCCGGATCATCAACGTGATGTACAACACCGGGCGCAGCATCGGGAGCGTGACGAACACGAACGCTTTCAATGCCGTTGCCCCGTCGACCTGGGCAGCTTCCATTGGGGCGTCCGGCAGCGCCGACAGGCCTGCGAGCGTCATCAGCATCACGAACGGGATCGTCTGCCAGCTGTCGACGAGCACGATCGCCATCCGCGCGGCCCACTTCTCGCCGAGCCATCCGATCCTCGAGAAGTGGGCTTCCTCGAGCAGGAAGTTGATGACGCCGAGGTCAATGTCGAACATGAATCGCCACATCAAACCAACGGCGATCGGTGTGAGCAGCATCGGAAGGAGGAAGACGCTGCGAAAGAGCCGCGTGCCGCGCAAATTTTGGTGGAGCACTACCGCCAATCCCATGCCGAGCGGAATCTGGATCAACAAGGCGAGGAACGTGAGCAGCAGCGTCGTGTACAGCGCCTCGACGAACACGTCGTTGAAGACGTCTCGTTGGTAGTTGTCGAGCCCGACGAATCGCCCCGGGACGAAGCCTCCGATCCTGTCGCTCCTGAACGACAGGTAGACGCCGACCCCGATCGGCACTGCGAACAGAGCGATCAGCAGCAGCCAGGACGGCTGGGTGAGCAACGCCGCCGACATTCGCCGACGTCGCCCGGCCCGCGCGACGGCCCGGCCGGGTCGTCGCGCGGGCGGATGCGCGGTGGGTTCGATGGTGGTAGACGTCATTGCTCGCTGAAGACTGTGTGGTGTCGACGACGTCATCCGGCCGCGTCGACTGGCTCAGGCGTTCTCGGCCGCCAGGATCGGGCCGAGGGCGTCATTGAGCTTGTCGAGACCGGACTGAACGTCGTTCTCCCCGGTCAAGATGTTGGTGATCTCTTGCACGATCGCGACGTCCATTTCGGGCCACACCTTCAACTGCGGATAGCGCTCGATTCGGCTCGAGTCGGGAATCGACAGGAGTTCGAGGTATGGATACTTCGCGAGCAACTCGGGATCGGACGTGATCGACGTGCGTCCGATCGCTGCGGCGCCCGATTCGAGATACGCCACCGCGTTGTCCTTGCCGAGCACGTACTCGAGGAACTGCCAGCCGAGATCCTGGTTGTTTGAGTCAGCAGGTACGCCGATGTTCCATCCCGCCAAGTGGGTGATGTCGACGTCGCCGAGCGGCATCTTGGCCGTGCCGATCGCATCAGGGAACGCGTTCGCGTTCGGGTCGCCGACGAATCCGTAGTAGCCGGAGTACTGCACCATCGACCCGATTGGTTCGGACAGGAACTTGAA
>JBGTEH010000446.1:0-1670 GCA_041747915.1 Ilumatobacteraceae bacterium | reverse complement strand
CTGGGCCAGATCATCGTGGCGAACACCTTCACGGTGGTGAACGCGATCATGCTCACGTTGTTCGTCCTCGTGGTGATCTCGGGCAACCCGCAAGACGGTCTGTTCGTCGGCGTCGTCGTGTCGAACTCGGTCATCGGAGTCATCCAGGAGGTACGTGCCCGTCGCGAACTGCGCCGACTCGAAGTCGTCACCGAGCCGAAGGCGACCGTCGTGCGCAACGGATCGTCGGTGGAGATCGACACCGCTGCGATCGTGGTCGATGACGTCATCGAACTGCGCCTCGGAGGCCAGGTCGCCGTCGACGGCGCTGTGCTCACATCGAGTGGCCTCCGGCTCGACGAATCGATGTTGACGGGCGAGTCGCTGCCCGTCGACAAGCAGATCGGTGACGAGGTGCTGTCCGGCTCATTCGTGGTTGCGGGTTCCGGCGCGATCGCGGCCACGGCGGTCGGCGCCGACAGCTATGCGAGCACGTTGGCTGCCGAAGCCAAGCGGTTCACGACCTTCAACTCGCAGTTGCGGCGCGGAATCGATCGGATCTTGAAGTGGCTCACGGTGATCATTCCGTTCGCCTCGATCTTCCTCTTCGTGAACCTCCTTGCCACCGAGGACCAGTGGCAGGACGCCCTGCTCGGGACAGTCGCAGCGGCGGTCGCAATGGTCCCCGACGGCCTGGTGCTGCTCACGAGCCTTGCGTTCATGGCCGGCGTGATCGCTCTGGCTCGACGCAACGCGCTCGCCAAGCAGCTCTCCACGGTCGAGGTTCTCGCCCGCGTCGACGTGCTGTGCCTCGACAAGACCGGCACGATCACGACGGGCGACATCGTGTTCATGGCTGCTCACCCGGGGGAGGGCCACGACGACGACGAGGTGCGTCAGGTGCTCGTAGCGCTCGCCTCCTCCGACCCGGCTCCGAATGCGACCATGGCGGCGATTGCGTCCGAGGTCGGCATCGAGTCGGACTGGGTGGTCGACGCCGTCGAAGCCTTCGACAGTGATCGGAAATGGTCCGCCGCCTCCTTCGTCGACCGCGGCTGGTTCTACCTCGGTGCCCCGGATTTCGTGCTGCCCGTCGACGACCCGGCCCGTGAGTTGGTGGACCGCCTCGGCTCCACCGGAAAGCGGTTGCTCGCCGTTGTCGCTGCCGACGCTCCACCCGTCGACGACGAACTTCCGGGTGGTGTTCGGACGATGGCGATCGTCGAGTTCGACGACGAGATCCGCCCCGACGCCGCCGAGATCCTCGCTTACTTCGCGGCGCAGGGCGTGGTCATCAAGGTGATCTCCGGCGACAACCCCGACACGGTGGCGGCGATCGCGACGCGCGCCGGCCTCGACGTCGTCGGAGCGCCGTTCGATGCCCGTGACCTGCCGGAGCAGGCCGACGAGATGGCAGCGGTCCTGGAGGAGAGGACCGTCTTCGGTCGGGTCAAGCCGCAGCAGAAGCAGGCAATGGTGCAGGCGCTGCAGTCACGCGGGCACACCGTGGCGATGACGGGCGACGGTGTCAACGACGTTCTCGCGCTCAAGGACGCCGACCTCGGCATCTCGATGGGGTCGGGGAGCGACGCCACCAAGGCGGTCGCCGACCTGGTGCTGACCGACAACGCGTTCGCCAGCCTGCCGGCGGTGGTCGCCGAGGGTCGCAAGGTGATCAACAACGTCGAGCG
>JBGTEH010000445.1:0-2743 GCA_041747915.1 Ilumatobacteraceae bacterium | reverse complement strand
GCCCCGACCGGCACCATCGGCCTGGCCATGGATTGCGACACGACAGGGATCGAGCCCGACCTGGCGCTGGTGAAGACGAAGAAGCTCGTCGGCGGCGGGACGATGTCGATCGTCAACCAGACGATTCCTCGTGCCCTGCGTCGGCTCGGCTACTCCTCCGATCAGGTCGACGACATCGTGACCTACATCGACGAGCACATGTCGGTCATCGGTGCGCCCCATCTCGCTGCGTCACACCTCGCCGTCTTCGCCTGCTCGATGGGCGACAACACGATCCACTACGAGGGCCACGTCCGCATGATGGCGGTCGTGCAACCGTTCGTCAGCGGCGGCATCAGCAAGACGGTGAACATGCCCGAAGACGTCACCGTCGACGACGTCGAGGCACTTCACATGCTCGCGTGGGAACTCGGGCTCAAGTCCGTCGCGATCTATCGCGACAACTGCAAGCTCGGCCAGCCGCTGTCGACGTCGAAGGTGTCGGCGCCCGTGGGGCCGGTCGAGATCGTCGAGCGGCTCTCGCCGCAGCCCGTGCGCCAGAAGATGGCGCGCACGCGTCGGGGCCGCACCTTCGAGTTCCGGGTGGCCGACTGCAAGGGCTTCGCGACCATCGGTGAATACGACAACGGCCAACCCGGCGAGATCTTCCTCACCGTGTCGAAGCAGGGCTCGACGATGGCCGGCGTGATGGACGCATTCGCCAAGTCGGTGAGCTACGGGCTCCAGTACGGGGTGCCGTTGCGGGCGTTCGTCGAGGCGTTCACCAACATGCGCTTCGAGCCCGCCGGTATGACCGACGATCCGGACATCCGCTTCGCGTCGTCGATCATGGATTATCTGTTCCGCCGTCTCGCCATCGAGTACATGACCTACGACGAGCGAGCCGAGCTCGGTATCTTCTCCGTCGACGAGCGGCTGCAACCAACGCTGCCCGGAGTGGAGGAGCAGGTGACCGTGACGCATCAGGGATCCGATCTCGCCCCCGATCCCAAGTCGGTCGTCCACGACGGCTTCGCCGAGCTTGCGTTCGCCGAACCGGTGCGCACGAGTGATGCTCCGATGTGCATGCAGTGCGGCGTCGTGATGGTGCGTGCCGGAAGTTGCTACGTGTGCACCTCGTGCGGCAACACCAGCGGCTGCTCCTAGCACTACCGTCCGAGCATGGGTGACGACGCGCGCCAGTTGATCCGCTACGACGTCGACGGGAAGGTCGGCGTGATCACCATCGATCGGCCCGAGAAGCGCAACGCGATGACGTACGCGATGCTCGGCGAGTTCATCGCCACCGTGGGGCGTGCCGACGACGATCCGGCCACGACCGTACTGGTGATCACCGGCGTGCCCGGCGCGTTCTGCGCCGGGACGGATCTCGCTGACCTCGCAACGATTCCGGGCGAGACGCGAGGGTTGCGAGGTTCGGCCGACGAGACGCACAAGTGGTGGCCGATCGCCCAGGCTCGCAAACCCACGATCGGTGCGATCGACGGCGCTGCGGTTGGCATGGGTGCGGAGTTCTCGTCACAATGCGATCTGCGGTTGGCCAGTACCCGGGCGCGATTCGCCTGGAATTTCGTCCACCGGGGGCTGGTGCCCGACACGGGTGCAGGCACATGGTTGCTTCCCAGGATCATCGGGGTCCAACCCGCTTTGCGGCTGCTGTACACCGGTGAGATGATCGACGCCGCCGAAGCGCTTCGTCTCGGCTACGTCCTCGAGGTCGCGGCGAGCGAGGACGTGCTGCCGAGGGCGATGGAGTTGGCGAACACGATCGCCGCCGGCTCGCCGCACAGCCTCGGTCTCATCAAGTCGCTCGTCCACGAGGGTCTCACGTCGTCCGTGCCCGATCACATGGCGCGACACACGACCGCGCTGGCAGCGTGCTTCACGAGCGACGACCACCGAGAGGGCGTCGCGTCGTTCCTCGAGCAGCGCCCGGCCCAATTCACCGGCACCTGACCTCCACACCGTCGCGAGGCGATGAGATTGTGGTGCGATATGCGCCCCAGATTCTCATCGCTCGCGCGTGATGGCGCCGGGTGATGAGTTCATGGTGCGGTATGCGGGCCGGAATCTCATCGCTCGCGCGTGATGGCGCCGGGCGGGGCGGGGTACGGTTCGGGTGTGGAGACGTTCAGCGACGAGGAACTCGAGGCGCTGGCGTTGGCGGCCGACCCGGATGCTCGGATCGATGCCGACGCGGTGCCGTTCGGCCAGACCGACTCCGCCGGAGCGCTGCTTCCCGAGTGGTACATGCCCGTACCTGCGTCGGTTGGTCGTACCCGCCCGCGGGTTCTGGCGGTGACGGCGATCATCGTGTCGCTGATCGTCGTCAACGGCGCAGGGCTCTGCGTCACCTACGGGTTGCCCGAGATCGCCTGGTGACCGCGTCTCGCTGCGCAGGCGCGGCGGGATCGAACGTGTGTGCGATCCGGGGATCGGTTCGGTAAGGTCGCGTCGATGGCGATCCAGTGCGCGTATTGCAACGGCGAGCACGCGACACCGGCCGAGGTGCGCCAGTGCTGGAACGACGGAGGTCGACAGGCGCTGCCGACGTCGGACGATGAAGCGCTCCAGTACGACGAGCACGCAGGCGCAGCCACGCCCGACCGACCGATTCCACCACGGTCGGCGCCGTCGAGGCGGAACCCAACGCCATCACCACCGACAGCCGAGGTTGCGCGGGGGGTGGCGGCGGCGGGCGCAGGCCCCGACGAACTCGGGCGTCATGCGGTCGTCGAAGCTG
>JBGTEH010000444.1:0-3501 GCA_041747915.1 Ilumatobacteraceae bacterium | reverse complement strand
TGGACCGAGCCCGGCGTGCGCCAGCTGGCGTCGAGCGGAGCGGGCGGCGACACGTTCCGCTCGACGGTACTGGCCGACCAGTGGGAGCTGTACGACCTCGACGCCGACCCGATCGAGGCCGTCAATCTCGCGACCGGCTCCTCCGCTTCGGCGGTGTTCGCCCACCTGAAGCACGTGATGAAGCAGGAGCGCGCCGAGCGGGTGCCCGAGCGGAACCATCCGTGGCCGTACGTCGCCCGTCGCAAGATCACTCCCGACGTGAAGCGGCCGCCGGCACCAGCGCGAGGACTGCGCAAGGTTCTCCAGCGACTCGGACTGCACCCCGACGATCCCGATGCGCGCGAGTTCGACCTGTTCGGGCGGCGTGCACTCGTGATCGCCACCAATCACGCTGTGCTCGACATCGGCAAGCCGACCGGTGTGTTCGCCAGCGAGATGACGGTGCCGTACTACGCGTTCTTCGACGCCGGCATGCACGTCGACGTCGCCAGCCCGCTCGGCGGGGTGATCCCGGTCGACCCGCAGTCGCTGAAGCCGGTCCTGCGCGCCGCCGATGACGATCGATTCCTCGCCGACGACGTGTTGCGGGCGAAGGTGACCGATTCGCTCGCCATCGGCGACCTCGACATGGCTGTCTACGACATCGTGTTCCTCGCGGGAGGCTGGGGCGCGGCGTTCGACCTCGGCTTCTCCGACGCGATCGCCGAACAGATCACTCGGGCGAACGCGCTCGGCAAGGTGATCGGCGGCATCTGCCACGGGCCACTCGGGCTGCGCAACGCAACGGGCGTCGACGGCGAGCCGCTCGTGAAGGGGCGGCGGGTGTCGGCGGTGACCGACAAGCAGGTGCGCGAGCTGGGTATCGAGTCGACCCCGCAGCACCCCGAAACCGAACTGCGGGCAATGGGCGCGCTGTTCGAGAGCTCATCGCGATTCCGTGACCCGTACGCCAATCACTGGGTGGTCGACGGCAACCTCGTGACCGGCCAGAACCAGAACGCTGGGCCCATGGTGGCGCGCGAAATGATGCAACTCGTCGTCGACTCGACGACAGAAGGGACCCCCTCATGAGTACCACAGCGCCGCGATACGGCCAGGTCGACCGCGACTACGGGATGCGACTGGCCACCACGCCCGCCGACGACGACGGCCCGATCTGGATGGTCAACCTGATGAAGTACCGCGAGGTCGCGCAGTACGCCGATGGGCGCAAGTCAGCGATCAGCGGCCTGGAGGCCGACGACGAGTACACGCCGCTCGACTCACTCGCAGCGGTTGGCGCGGCACCGGTGTTCTTCGGCGACGTCGACCAGCAGTTGCTCGGCGACAGCCCGATCTGGGACCGCATCGCTGTGGTGAGGTATCCGACGCGCCGAGCGTTCATCGACATGCAGTCGCGTCCGGAGTTCCAGCGGTCGCACGAACACAAGGACGCCGGGATGGAGCAGACCATCGTGATGGGCTGTCGGCCGATGCCGTACCCGGAGGCGACGGCGGGCGCCCCGACTGTCGACTGGGCCGATGTACCGCACCCACCGACCGACGACGACGGGCCGGTGATGGTGCTGCACGTGATCCGCTTCGACGATCCCGACGCCGCTCACGTGACGCCGACCCACATGGAGGCGTACCAGTCGGCCGCGGCGATCTCCGCGTCCAAGCATGGTGTGCGCATCGCGGGATGGTTCTCGGTGGAGGGCACGATCGTCGGCGATGGGCGGGCGTGGCATCAGGTGCGCTTCAATTCGTTCCCGAGCAAGCGGGCGTTCATGGCCGTCGTCACCGACCCGGCCCGCCTCGACGCCCAGAAGAACCATCGGGAGAAAGCCATCGCCGACACCTACACCATGATCGTGCGCCCCGGTATCGACAACCTCCGCCAATCGATCACCCCCTGACCCACCGCCGCCCACGCACCGCCGCCCCCCACCATTCCGTTTGCGGCGCGAAATTCGTGAGGCGGTCCACCCAAAGTGCACCACAAACGGACGTGGGGTCACACCGGAGTGGGTCACACCGTTTGCGGCGCGAAATTCGTGAGGCGGTCCACCCGAAACGCGCCACAAACGGATTGGGATGGGTCGGTCGGGGACCGGGACCGGGCGACGGGGTCAGTAGCTTCCGCGGATGAGGGTGACGTCGGCGGCGACCATCGGAACACGGATCGTCAGGCCGCTCATCGACAGGTCGAGGCTGACACCATCGAGGCCGTGGACATCCCAACTGCGCGGCTCGGCGCCAACGAGTCGGAACGTCGTGAACGCCGAGCGATCCTCGACGAGCGGCGCCAACCGAAGGTGCAGATTCCCGCCGATCCACTCGGCGCGAGTGAGAGCCATTGTCGGGAAGTCGACGTCGACGATCTGCGGACACCGCTCGAGTGGTGACGCCGACAGCGCCGTCCAGCGACCCTCGCCGGCCGCCTCAGCCGCGGCGAGGAAGGCATTGAACTGCCCGCGAGGATGCAGTTCATCGAGCCCGAGCCCCCACGTGAACTCACCGAGCAACGGATCCCACGTCGGTTCGTACGACACCTCGATCGCGTCGGCGAGACGTTCCTCGAGCGCACGAATCCCCCACTCGCGGGCCAACAACAGCGACGACCCGATCGCGCGACTCGCCCGGATCGGCAGGGCGAGGTCGGCATCGAGGCCAGCGGACACGCATCCGGCGTCGAAGAGTCGACGAGCGTCGGCGGGCATCGTCGGCGACGCATAGAACGACGTCGTCAGGGCAGCGGCAACCGGTAGACGGTGGTGGATGTCGAGTTGCGGGTCGTAGTAGAAGGTCGTCATCTGCGGCAGCGGGGCATCGGCCAGACCGAGGTACTGAGAGCGGGCGTACGCCCACCAGGGCTCGAAGGCCTGCTCGACGAAGTCGGTTCCGTATCGATTGTCGTGGAGCCTCAGACCGAGGCCGGCGCCGGCCAGTCAAAACGGCCAGACCTTGGTGTTCTCTCAATGACAACCGAACGGCGCTGCCAACCACTGGCGACGAAGATGGTCGGCGATCTGCGAATGCGTCCACGTGAACGTGTCGTCGCCATCGCAGATCATCTCGAACGGTTCGTTCCACCGATCACGGGCGCCGGGCGCGTTGTCGACCATCGAGCGGATCCCGAGCAGCACGAGCAGGAAGCCCTTGTAGAACAACATTCCATCGGCCCCCACCGGATCCATCTGAACGCCCCACGGCTCGGTTCCGTTGGCCGTCCAGCCCGGCACGTCGTACTCGCCCCACAGCTCGGGCGGGATGAACAGGCGGTACAGGTCGGGATAGTCCGCTCGATCGGGATCGTGGCCGAACTGGGTGAGCCAGTCAGCCGCCGACCACCAACCGGTATGACGCTCGATGAGCTGGTCGAGGATCGCCACGTACGGCTCGGTCCACGCCGGCGTGCGGTGCGCCATCAGACCCATCGCGTACGACGAGTCGACGAGATCGAAACGGTGCCAACTCGCCATCGGCGCGTCGGAACGGTTGTCCCAGTGCGGGTGCGGC
>JBGTEH010000443.1:0-2246 GCA_041747915.1 Ilumatobacteraceae bacterium | reverse complement strand
CGACGTGCGGGCCTGCGCAAGCAGTTCGGCCGCCCGATGAACGTTGTGGGTGCCCATCACGACATCGACGTGACCGGCACGCTTGGCCACCAGCTCCTGGTCCTTCTGAGCGAGGCAGCCAGACACCACGATCTGACGACCATCGCGCTCGGCCTTCCACGTCTTGAGGTGCCCGAGGTTGCCGTAGAGCTTGTTGTCCGCGTTCTCGCGAATGCAGCACGTATTGAGCACGACGACGTCGGCGTCGGCCTCGGAGTCCACCCGCACCAGCCCGTCGGCCTCGAGGAGACCGGAGATCCGCTCGGAGTCGTGGTCGTTCATCTGGCACCCGTAGGTGCGCACGATGTAACTGCGAGGCATGGTTGCCGAGGCTACTGGCGCCGCCGCCTACGCCGTTCGCTGACCAATGCGACGAGGCACAGCAGGGCAGTTCCGATCTCGATCGCCACCGAGGCTGCCGCGTCAGGTGATGGGGTCCATCCGGTTCGGTGAAGCCGAAGATGCCCCGATCGATCCGGCTGAGTCCGAACGCGATCAACGTTGCATCGGCGAGGAGGAGCGGCAGAACAAGGGTCGACCAGTGCCGGATCGTGACGACGAGCGCGGCTGCCGCGAGCGCAGCGACTGCGGAGAGCACGAAACTTCGCCCGAGGTTCTCGATGGGGATGTCGCGGTACGCCGAGAAGTAGAGGCGCAGGTGCAGCAGACCGCTGGCGATCGATCCGAGTGCGATGAGCATCCGCAACACGTTGGGGCGGGTCATGGCTCCACCGTGATCGTGCCCCGCATGAACTGGTGGATGCCGCAGTAGTAGTCGATCGTGACCGGATCGTCGACGGTGACCGTGTAGGAATCGCCTTGGTCGAGATCGTCGGACGCAAACAGCCCATCGGCGGTGAACACGTTGTGGGTCACCGACTCGTCGTTGACCCATGTGATGGACGCACCGGGACCGACCGTGATGTCGTTCGGCTGGAACATGAACCCTTCGATCGACACGCGGATGTCCGCCGATGCGTCGGGCAGGCTCGCAGTGGATGCGTCGGGCGGGGTCGACGGGGATGCGTCGGGCGGGGTCGAAGTCGACGAGTTCGTACTGCTGGCCGCAGCACCAATGGCGAAGGCTGCGCTTGCGAGCGTGACGATGCCGGCAACCATCGTCAATCGGCGGAGCGCGCGGTCGTTCATCGCCGGACGACGCCGACGCATCGGTGCGGTGCTGATTGTCGGGACATCAGGCGCGTCCCCGATCGGTCAGGTGGACGTTGAAATCAACGCGCCACCGAGGTCAGGAGCACCGCATCGCCCACTGATGTCGACAGGCGGACCGTAACCGGACCCGGTCGTATGAGTCAAGTGCACCCGGGCCGCACGGCGCATACGCCCGCGTCGGGTGCGGCGAGGGTACGGAGAAATCGCGGCGCTGAGGGCCGCTGATCCGCCTTGGCATTGCGCCACGACTGCTCAGCCGCTATGGTTCGACCACGCCCTGGACCCCGGCAACATCATCGGGTCGTCACCCTCGACGGCCGATGAATTCGTGTTGGAGGTTGGCCGATGTACGCCGGAGAACACAGTCCGACGCTCCCTTTGCGTGTGATGTCCACGGTCGCGTTCCCCGCACACGGGCCGTCGCCGTCGGATCGTGAGCCACGGGCGCAGGTGCGCGCTGGTTGGTGTCGTGACCGGTACGGAGATGACGTCGGCTACATCGAACTGTCCGGTGAGCTGGACGCCTTCACTGCGTCTCGGATCCGTGATCCGCTCGCCGGTCTCGTCCGCTTCGCCGGGGAATTGGTGATCGATGCCACGAAGGTGAGCTTCATCGATTCCGCAGGACTCCGTCTGCTCCAAGACGTTTCCGAACGCGTTGCCACCAACGGCCACTGCGTCTGGCTGCACAACCCGAGCCAGACCCTCACACGTCTGGTCGAACTCGTCGGCGGCGACGAGATGATCCCGACGTGCACGCCCGGCAACGACAGTGAGCATCATTGCTTGGCAGCACCGTCCCCGTCGATCTCGGTGAGCTCTGCGTCGTGAAACGGTCGCTGGTGAGTGTTGGCCCGAGACCTCGTCCAGCCAGCGATCGCGCGACGAACACTGTCACGTCCGTGCTGTGGGGTCGAACGACGGACTCAAAACGAGTAGCGCATCGCACTTCATCGAGAGCGGCGACATTCCCGCCAAACCGACTCTGGCGCCGTGGCCTTCGACCGCGGTGACCGACACGATTCCATGACGAA
>JBGTEH010000442.1:0-3851 GCA_041747915.1 Ilumatobacteraceae bacterium | reverse complement strand
GGATCGGACGTACCGACCACGTTGGGGAGCGCCCGCAACGTCGCCTGGAGTCCGGACAACGCGTCACGCTCGCCGGAGGAGTCGATGAAATTGGCGTTGGCGTCGACGGGTGTGGCGACGACACGAGCGGTGAGTCCGGCGCGGTCGGATCCGGCAGACGACAGCAGGTCGACCGCCTCCTGCGAGTCGAGACCCGGGACGGCGAAGGAATCGTCGAGTTCCCGACCGAACGACGCCGACGCGACCACGACCACGACGGCCAACGTGAGCCAGACGCCGACGACGCGCCATGGATGACGCGCCGCGAATCGGCCGAGGTTGTGGAGAAGCGATGACATGAGGACTCCCTGGAGATGGTGGATGCTGCGGCATCCATCGAATCCCAGCGGACCCCATGGCCACATCGGCGCTTCGACCGGTTCTGCACGCCCGATCGAACGAGGCGGAATCGTCCTTTCGGTCGATCCGCGTACACGGCGGGGTTCTCTACGCTGTCGGTCGTGATCACCTCGACGCTGCGCAGCGTGCTCGCCGAGCCGCGTGTCCCAGACGCTCCGACGAGAGTGTGGCGCGACTGGCTGATCGCCGGCGCGATCGTCATCGGCTCGGTGATCGAGATGCTCACTCGACGCGATGTCCCGTGGCCGATCCCGACTCTGCTCGCGAGCGTGGCGGTCGCCGCGACCGTGTTCCCGCGCCGCCAACATCCGCTGGCCATGACGATCATCGTGCTCGGCACCGTCAATGCGCTCAGTCTTGCGGTTTGGATCGTTCAGGACCAGGTCTCCGGGTATTACTCGATGGCGTTCCTCCTCGTGGTTCCCTACAGCCTCTACCGGTGGGGCTCGGGTCGCGAGGCGGTCGCCGGCGTCGGCATCCTGCTCGCTGCCTGGTCGATCGGGATCACCACTGACCCAAGCACCATCGGCGAGGCGATCGGTGGGCTGATGGTGCTGGCAATGACCGCAGCGACCGGGTTGGTCGTTCGCTACCGGGGGTCGTTGCGCCAGCGCGACCGTGACGGCGTCAAGATGCGCGAGCGCGAGCAGTTGGCGCGCGAACTTCACGACACGGTCGCGCACCATGTGTCCGCCATCGCCATCCAGGCGCAGGCCGGCCAGGCCGTGGCCGCCACGAGTCCCGATGCAGCAATCGCCGCCCTCGCCGTGATCGAGGACGCTGCCAAGCAGGCGTTGGCGGAGATGCGAGCGATGGTCGGTGCGCTGCGCGGCAGCGATGCGGCTTCGCTGACCCCGCTCGAAGGCATCGACGATCTGCGGCGTCTGGCCAGCGCACCCGGCGATGCGCTCTGCGTCTCGATCGAACTCGACGGAGACCTCGACGGACTCGGACCATCCGTCGATGCCGCCGTGTACCGGATTGCTCAGGAGTCGATCACCAATGCCAGGCGCCATGCCCGCCATGCGACACGGGTGACGGTTCGAGTGGTCAGCCGCCCGCACGAGGTCGAGCTGACGGTGAGCGACGACGGCACACACGCACACTTCGACGCCGAGACCACGGCCGGCTTCGGACTGCTGGGGATGACCGAACGAGCCCAACTGCTGGGCGGATCGCTCAGCAGCGGCCCCGGTCCGAGCGGCGGCTGGACGGTCGAGGCGACCTTGCCGAGAACGCGAGTCGGCGCATGACGATCACTGTGTTCGTCGCCGACGATCAGGAGCTCGTGCGGACGGGGCTGACGATGATCCTCGACGCTCAAGCCGGCATCGAGGTCGTCGGGCAAGCGTCGAACGGGCGCGACGCGGTCGAACGCGCACGCCAACTCCGACCTGATGTGTGCCTCTTCGACATCCGCATGCCAGAACTCGACGGGATCGAGGCGACGCGGCTGCTCGCCGGGCCCGATGTCGACGATCCCCTCGCCGTCGTCGTGATCACCACGTTCGATCTCGACGAGTACGTGCACGGGGCCCTGAAGGCGGGCGCTCGCGGATTCCTGCTGAAGGACGCCGGACCGGATCTGCTCGTCCAGGCGATCCAGGCAGCAGCGAGCGGCGACGCGCTGATCGCTCCGAGTGTGACGGTGCGTCTGTTGGAGGCGTTCGCCGGGTCTCGGTCCGGAGTTCGACCAGCGGAGCCGATCGAGCGTCTCACCGACCGCGAGGAAGAGGTCCTCGTGACGGTGGCACGCGGGCGGACCAACGCCGAGATCGCATCTGATCTGCACATCAGCCTGAGCACTGCCAAGACTCACATCGCGAGCGTCATGGTCAAGCTCGGGGCGCGCAATCGGGTGGAGATGGCGATCTGGGCCCACGAGACGGGCCGCATGGCCCGCTGAGACCACTCCACCGGCCACCCCATCTTCGTTTGTGGCGCACTTCAGGTGGGACGGGTCACCCAACTCGCGCCGCAAACGGATTGGGGCGGTCCGATCCGGTTCGTGGCGCACTTCGGTGGGACGGGTCACCCAACTCGCGCCGCAAACGGTATGGGTTCGGTCCAAACGGACTGGGGCGGGGGTGGATCAGGCGGTGAGGTGGCCGAGGCGGTCGCGTTTGGTGCGGAGGTAGGCGGCGGAGGTTGCGGTCGGTGCGATCACGATCGACTCACGTGCGGCGACCGTGATCGCGTTCGCCTGCAAGGAGGCGATCTTGGCCGGGTTGTTGGTGAGCAGGCGCACCGTCGACACCCCGAGGTCGAGCAGGATCTCGGCGCTGTCCGCGAAGTCGCGGTCGTCGACCGGCAGGCCGAGAGCGACGTTGGCATCGACGGTGTCGAGCCCGCCGTCTTGCAGTGCGTACGCCATGATCTTGCTGCCGAGCCCCACACCGCGACCCTCGTGACCGCGCAGGTACACCACCGCCCCCACACCGTCGGCGACGATGCGCTGCATTGCCAGATCGAGCTGCGGGCCGCAGTCGCAGCGTTGCGAACCGAACACATCGCCGGTGAGACATTCGCTGTGGACCCGAACGAGCGGCTCCGCCGCACCGGCGATGTCGCCGACGACGAGCGCCACGTGTTCGACGCCATCCTGTGAGCGTCGGTACGCGACGCATCGACAGATCCCCCAGCGCGTCGGAACCTGCGTGTCGCCGAGCCGTTCGATCATCGCGGCTCCATCACGACCTCGAGGTCGGCGCCGATCGTGCGGGTCGACACCACCGACCCGCGCCACACGTCCTCGATCGTGGGCGCGCCCGATCCGCTGAAGAGGGGTCGTGCGTCGTCGCCGCCGAACAGCGCGGGAGCGAGGTGCAACACATACCGATCGACGAGCCCGGCGCGATGGAAGGACGCGGCCACCGCCGCGCCACCCTCCACGAGCACCTGCAGCACACCCTCCGATCCGAGATGGTCGAGCAGGTCGGTCACCGAACCGTCCCATTCCAGGCATGGCCGTACTGCAGCGTCGAACGGCGCACAACCCAGAACCACTCGGCGCGGGTCCGGCCCGACGGCGTCGCGAACGGTCAACGACGGGTCGTCGGCGAGTACCGTCCCGGCACCGACGATGATGGCGTCGCTGTCGGCGCGCAACTCGTGCACGGCCCGTCGCGTCGGCGCCGAGGTGATCCACCGGCTGGTGCCGTCGGGCGCGGCGGTTCGACCATCGAGCGTCGCTGCCAGCTTGAGCACCACGAACGGTCGCCCCGTTCGACGATGCACGAGATAGGGCCGCAACTGATCCGAGATGCGATCCGCAAGAACTCCCGTCTCGACGGGGATGCCGGCCTGTCGAAGGTGAGCGAGTCCGCGTCCGGCGACCCTCGGGTCAGGATCGCCGACACCCACCACGACCCGACCGACACCGGCCGAAACGATCGCGTCGGCGCACGGCGAGGTACGCCCGACGTGCGCGCATGGCTCGAGCGTCACGAACA
>JBGTEH010000441.1:0-1722 GCA_041747915.1 Ilumatobacteraceae bacterium | reverse complement strand
GGCGCCGTTCCAACCGCACGCCTCAACGCTCCCACGGTGACGGCCTCGGAATAGATCGGGCCCACAGCGAGCAGAAGCATCGACAACGCGACAGTGACGAACATTGATGCCGCCGTGAGCGGGTCGGCGGCCCATCTCCTGAACACCGCCCGTACAACCATCAACCGACAATACCGAATGACCCAGGGGCGTGACCTGAAGACCTCGTGTCAGCCGCGTCCGAACATCCGCAAATCAAGGCGCTAGTCGCCTTCGAACGCAACGTCCAGGCCCGAACTGGATTGCTGTGAATGCTCAACCTGGGAAGGCGGCGTCGAAGGCTGCCGTGAGCTCTGATGTGGCAGGCCCGCTGTAGCCGCAGAAGTTTACGTTGCCTTCTGCGGCCGTGATCAGGTACTGCTGGCCGACCACGAACTCGAACCCGTCGATCAGCGCCGGCGACCCGGCGGCGCCCTTCAGCACGACCGTGGCGGCGTCACCGCCGGTGTACCAGCGGTCGACGGTCACGGTGACCGTCTCGCCCTCGACCGACGTCGCCGTGCCGGCGAACGCCGGCGACATGTCGGCGAGCAAAGCCACGTCGAACACCATGCACGACGACATCACGTTGCTGTCACCGAGGGACAGCTCGATGGGCGGCCCGGCGGCGACCTCGGTGCTTCCGTCGCCGTCGCCGCTGTTGCCGACGATCACGGCGCCACCGACTGCGACGACCGCAGCAGCGGCAACGCCGAGCAGCATCCGGCTGCGACGTCGGTGTGTGCCGATCGACGTAACTCGCCGGGTCGATGTGGAAAGTGAATCTTCCCGGTCGATGAGTGGGGTGTTCATGATCTTCTCCATTCGGGCTTTGGACGACCGAGTCGTCGCTGATTCGACGGGCACACCGGCATGCATCGGGTCGAGACGTCCGAGTTGTTCTCGCAGCTCGTCGTTCATGACCGAGGCTCCCTTCCGTGTCCAAGCCCTTCCTGTCCGGCAGCGGCAAGATCCTGTCGCTCCATCGAGGTAACAATCTTCTGCTTCACTCGCGTGAGACGGAGACTCACCGCGTTCGGGGTCGTGTCGAGAACGACAGCGATTTCGCGCGGCCCGAGTTGCTCCCAGGCCCACAGCCGAACGAGTTCACGTTCCGACTCGTCGAGTTCGTTCAACGCCGTTTCGAGTTCCGGGTGGTCGGACTCGGGGCTGGGTGGCAGCGAGGCGAACGAATCTTTCGGGGCACCCTCGATGATCCGTCCGACGAGCCGCAGTCGTCGCTGCGCACCCCGGCGATGATTGGCCAGGCAGCGCTTTGCGACCCCGTACGACCAGGGAAGCGGATCATCCAGGGGCACGTCATCGAGGCGACGCCAGATCACGAGCAACGACTCGTTCAGGAGTTCCGACACGTCGGCCGGCCGCACTCGTCGACCCAGATACCGCTGTAACGGCTCATACACCGAATCGGCCACGGCTTCGAACTGTCGTCGACGCTCAAGATCAGTTTGCACCACACCCCCATCCACCAACGGCACGCATGCAGGTAGTACGACGACGCGAACGGCCCCGCAGTTCCCGGCGATCACGACGGAACACATACCGGTCCCGGTCTGCGGAAACGAAGTCGGCCGACCCGCCCTGGTTGAACCGGTCCGGCCTTTTCGTGCCAGTAGCAGAGGTCAACAATGGCACGCTGCTGGCACGACTCGACGTGCCCGATCTCCAGAGGAGACCATCTAC
>JBGTEH010000440.1:0-2590 GCA_041747915.1 Ilumatobacteraceae bacterium | reverse complement strand
CCTCGCCGGTGAGCACGCCGGTGAGCACGGGGTAGTACCAGTCCATCGCCCAGCGGGTCTTCGGTTCGAAGACCTCGGGACGCATCCTGACGACGTCGGCCATCGTGTCGGCAGCATCGATCCAGCTCGGGCGGGGCTCACCGACGCCTTCGCCCAGGCGGGCGCCACATCGCAATGCGTGCTGGATGCTCGAGGTCCCCGTGAGCAGCGCATAGTCCCACGGACGGGAGTCGGGTTCGACGGCCCACAGCGGCAATCCGTCGCGGCGGCGCTGCGCGAGCACGAACTCGAGGGCGCGTTCGACTGTCGGCCACATGTTCTCCGCGAATCCGCGGTCCCAGCTGTTGCGCAGGTGGTGCACCACCCCGGTGGCGACGTACGCACACACGTTGGTGTCGAGCTTGCCATCCTCGATCGAGCCGTCGCTGCGGTAGTAGGCGTGCCACGAACCGTCCGGGCGTTGGGTGGCGGCGAGCCAGTCGTAGGCTCGCTCGGCCTCGACGTGGAAACCGGCGACATCGAGGGCCATGGCGGTCTCGACGTGATTCCACGGATCACAGTGGCCGCCTGCGAACCACGGGACCATCCCGCTGTCGAGCTGCAGCGAGGCAAGGTGGCGTCCCGTCACCAGACATTCGTCGGCGCTCAGCACGCCCGCGAGGTCGGGGAGACCACTCATCGAGCCGGTGCGGCCTGTTTGACGCCGTAGAACACGATGCTCTTGCCGAGTACCGGTGAGAGCACGCGATCGGCGACCCGGGTCGATGTGGGCCGCTCGACGATGTCCCACTCCAAGAACTTGCGATAGGTCGTCACCGCCGGATGGTCGTCGTTGCGGGGGCCGACGGCGCACTTGAGCCACCAGTACGGCGAGTGCAATGCGTGGGCGCGATGGCTGCCCTTCAGATCGAGCCCGGCTGTGCGGAGTTTGGCCGACAGTTCGGTGGAGCTGTAGATTCGCACGTGGCCCCCTTCACTCTTGGGAGCGTGGTACTCGTCGGACAGCATCCAGTTGATCTTCTCGGGTAGCCAGGCGGGCACGGTCGCCGCGAAATGGCCACCGGGCTTGAGCACGCGGACCATCTCGCGAATCGCGGAGACATCATCCTGGATGTGTTCGAGCACTTCCGAGGTGATCACGACATCGAACGAATCGTCGGCGAACGGCAGCCGTGTGGCATCGCCGCGCAGCACGCCCTTGAAGCGTTCGATGTCGATCTCGCCGGCGTCGACCATGCCGCCGAGCGTGGCTCGGGTCTGGACGACCTCGTCTTCGGCGTAGTCGAGTGCCACCACGTCGGCGCCGCGTCGTGCGCACTCGAACACGTGACGACCGAACCCGGCGCCGACGTCGAGCACTCGGTCGCCTGTCGCGAGGCCGAGCTGTTCGAACCGGATCGTCAGCACGTCAGATACGTCCGTTGGTGCGCAGCTTGGCGATGTTCTGCGGCATCGCAAGCACCTCGCGATACTGCTCGACGGTCTGCTCGGCGCACTTCTTCCAGGTCCACCGGTCGATCACTCGCCGCCGGCCGGCCGCACCCACGGCGCTGCGAAGTTCGGGATTGTCCAGACCTCGGATGATCGCCGCAACGAGAGAGTCGACGTCGCCGGCGGCACAGCTGATCACGGTGTCGCCGTCGGTGCCCGTGACCTCGGGAAGCGCCCCGCCATCGGTGGCCACGAGCGGTGTCCCGGTACACATCGCTTCGATGGCGGGAAGGCTGAAACCCTCGTACAGGCTTGGCACGACCGCCATCTCGGCTTCGGCGTAGAGCTCGACGATGCGTTCGTCGCTGACCCCCGACACGAACTCGATGTGTGGCGCCAAACCGAAGGTATCGATCAGGTCCATCGAGTGGCCCGGGCGGGGCTTTCCGATGATGGTGAGCGTCACATCGCGCTCGGTGCTCAGTTTGGCCATCGCCTCGAGCAGGTACGACAGCCCCTTCAGGGCGACATCCGCGGACGCGGTGGTGATCAGTCGGCCCGATCGTCGCTCGACGTTCGGGAGCGGCTTGAAGAGATCGGGGTCGACGCCGACGGGCACGAGCCGCATCCGGTCGACCTCGACACCCATGTCGGTGTGGATGTCGTCGATCGAGTTCTGGCTGACGACCACGATGCGCGGCATCTTCGAGGCCACCTTGCCCTGCATCTTCACGAACGAGTACCAACGACCCACCGAATAGCGCTTCATGCGGCTCTTGGCGTGGCTCATCTCGAGCTCACGGTCCTTGGTGATCGGGTGGTGGAGCGTGACGATCGTGGGGATCTTCTCTTCGATCTTCAAGATGCCGTAGCCGAGGCATTGGTTGTCGTGAACGAGGTCGAACTCGTGGGCGCGCGGTCGAAGCTCACGAGCGGCGCGGGCGCTGAACGCGAGAGGTTCCGGGAAGACACCGGTCATGAACTGGGCCATCTCGAGAGCATCTTCGCGAGTCTTCAGTTCCCAGAATCCGGGGAACCGACCAGGGAAGTACTCGTTGAACGTGTCGAGGCTCGGCAGCTTGGTGAGGCTCACTCGATCGTCGAGAATCGGATATGGCTGTCCGCCGAACACTTCGACGCTGTGGCCGAGATCGGCGAG
>JBGTEH010000439.1:0-2675 GCA_041747915.1 Ilumatobacteraceae bacterium | reverse complement strand
CGGCGGTCTCGATGTCGTCGGGCGTGGCCGCGCTCGCGGTGCCGGGAGTGACCGCATCGCCACAGTCGGGCGCAGCGAGGCGTGAGGGGCCGATCACGGGGAACGCGATCGTCGCCTGGCGTTCCACGGCCGGCGTCGTCGGATCGGCTGGCGCAACGGCGGGGATCTCGGGTGGCAGTCCCAGCCGGGCGAGCGCTTCTCCGAGGGTGAGCTGGCGCGGGATCGGCTTGCCGGAGAGGAACGCCCACACGCCGAGCCAACGTTGCTGGTACTCGCGCACGGTGAGCACGTTGCCGGCCGACGGCACGGGAACGATGTCCATGAGGGCTGCGTCGGTGGCGGCCCGCGGGTAGTACCACAGCACCGGGATCATCGAGACGTCGTTGTTCCACGCGACGAGGAATCGATTCACGTCGAACGCCGCCCGTTCGTCTTGGACCTCGGGCGGAGCGAGGTAGGCGTGGGGATAGCCGCCGTGGCCGCCCCACGTGGAGGCGATGAACTGATACGCGCCCGATGCTCTTCCCTTGTTGGGCGGCGCGCCGTAGTTGCCCCGCGATTCGACGTAGCGGATGGTGGCGAGGATGTTGGCTATCTGGCTCGGCAACGCCTTCACGTCGCGTCCAGCGGGCGCCGGCACCGACGACGAAGGGGTGGACGGAGCTTCGTCGATGGCACCTGTGTCCGGCTTGATCGGGTCGGCAGCGGGGGCCGTGGTCGGCACAGCGGTCGGTTCCGGGGAGGGCACCGTGGGCACGGGAGCGTCGGGCGCAACAGTGGTGACCGGCGACTCAGTCGAGGTGACCGGGCTCGTCGGGTCGACCGACTGAGCATCGGCGCCCGACGATGTCACGGCGACCGATCCGACCGCCATCACCGCGACGAGAGCCGTCACGCGTGCCAACGCGGAGGCGGTCCATCGCTTCGGGGGGCTGGAGGGGTTCATGGGATGCGACGTTGGGTGCGTCGTGGGTCGGGTGCACTCATCGACATGGTCGGTATCGGCACATCACCCGTCCGACTCAAACGACTTGTGGCAAACACTAGTCGCCCGTTGGTGGCGTCGCCTCCCGATACTGTTCGCCCCGCCATGTCCGATGTCACACCCGAACCGGCAGCATCGCAGCGACCGACCGACGTGATCCTCGCCGTGGATGTCGGAGCGCACAGCTTCCAGGCCGGCCTGGTGACCGCGCGCGGTGTGTTGATCGACAGACGGTCGGCGCCGATCGAACTCGACGTGGGACCGGAATCGCACTACACGACGCTTGCCGGCGTCGTGACCGACCTCGTGGCACAGGTGCCGAATCGTCACCACGCACGAATCGTCGGTGTGGGCGTGAGCAGCGGTGGCCGGGTCACCCGCGGGCTGGAGTTGGTGACGTCGATCAACGCTCCGTCCTGGCGCGACTTCCCGCTGCGGAGTCGGATCGAGGAGCTGACGGGATTCCCCGCCCACGGCGATCTCGACGCCAAGGCGCTCGCACTCGCCGAGGGTTGGCTCGGCGCGGCGCAAGGCCATCCGAACTTCCTCGCAGTGACCGTGTCGGGTGGGATCACCGGCGCGATCGTGCTCGACGGTGACCTGCTCGACGGCGAGTCGGGTCATGCGGGCCAGATCGGCCACGTCATCGTCGAACCCGGTGGACGCCGTTGTCACTGCGGCACGCAGGGATGCCTCGACGCCGAGGCATCCGGGGCGGCGATCGACGCAATCACCGGACGACCGGCGACCGAACCGACGTTCCAGATCATGCAACGCGCCGGCGATGTCGTCGGCCGGGCCGCAGCCTCGATGTGCAACGCCTTCGACCTCTCGCTGGTCGTGGTCGGCGGCAGCGTGGCCCTCGGATTTGGCTCCACATTCTTCCACGCCGCGCAGGTCGCTCTCGACGAGGGAGCGCGATTGCCCTACAGCCGCGGCGCACGCATCACGCCGACGCGCCTCGGCGAGCACGGCCCGTTGATCGGTGCCGGCGCGGTCGGATGGCGGGGTCTGCGTCGATCAGCGCGTGCGTGATCATCCACCGATCGTGCGATAGAGCCGCTCGGCCGGCCCGACACCGAAACGCCGTTGCCAGGCAATCGCTGCGGCAATACCCGTGATCCAGAACCCCAGTGCGAACACCAGCGCCACCTCGACACCAGCGGGTGCGATCCATCCCAGCCAGTCCACGACGAGGTTGAACACCAGAATGTGCGCGATGTAGAGCGACAGCGTCATCTGGCCGGCGCGCCGCAGCGGATCGGTCGCCGTGGGGTACCGGGTCGCCAGCCAGTCGAAACCGGCATAGGCGACGAGCGCCGACCCCAGTGCGCTGGCGGTGTACACCAGGCCACGGTCGAGGGGATCGATCGACAGCGTGATCCGGGTGAGTGGAGTGGCCGCCTGCAGCGACATCGCCCAGCCCACGGCGACCAGCGAGAGTCCGGCGCCGATCGCCGCGGGTCGCCACCACGTCGTACGAAGCAGCCGGCCCAACACCATCCCCGCACACAGGAACGCAAGCCACGGCAGCAGCGGGTGGGTGCCGTTGACGAACACCCCGAAGACGTGATCGGCCAGTGATCCAGCGGCCGGGTCGGTCAGCCACTTCGTGCTGTCGCGTCCGAGTGCCTGCTCGTAGCGCCACCACCGGATCGACCAACCGGCGAGCGCGGCGAGGGCACCGACG
>JBGTEH010000438.1:0-10107 GCA_041747915.1 Ilumatobacteraceae bacterium | reverse complement strand
CCGTTCGATCCGCATGGCCGATGCAGTTGTGTCCAACGACACAGCCTGGGCCCGGAATCATCACGCACACGAACGGTTGTAGGAATCATCATGAACGACTCAATTGGTCTCTATTTGAATGACATCGGCAAGGTCGCCCTGCTGACCGCCGAAGACGAGCGCGAACTGTCTCGCGTCATCGAAGCCGGCCGCGAGGCCCAGGAACAGCTCGACGCCGGCAAGCGCAGCGCCGCCCTCAAGGCCAAGGTCGCCGCGGCCGCCAGCGCAAAGGATCGGTTCATCCGCTCCAACCTGCGCCTCGTGGTCTCCATCGCCCGCCGCTATCCCCTGCCGCAGGGCATGGACCTGCTCGACCTCATCCAGGAGGGAAACCTGGGCCTCGAGCACGCAGTCGACAAGTTCGACTGGCGCCGTGGCTTCAAGTTCTCCACCTACGCCACGTTCTGGATCCGTCAGGCCATCGGCCGGGCGCTCGACCAGAAGGCCAGCCTCATCCGCATCCCGGGTGACCGCTCTGCCAGCTTGCGCGCCGCTCTTCGTCAGGCGTCCGGCGACGGCGAGACATTGGACCAGACCAACGCCGAACTGCACCGGCTCACCACGCCGGTCAGTCTCGACAAGACGGTCGGTGACGACGGCGATGCCACCCTCGGCGACCTGATGGCCAACGGCGACGGCACGCCAGAAGATCACGTGATGACGCTCGTCGACAGCGAGCTGCTTGACGAACTGTTGGGCACGCTCGACTCGCGAGCACGCTTCGCCGTCGAGTCACGCTTCGGCCTCGTCGACGGCGAACGCAAGAGTTTCCGCGAAGTCGGTGAGCAGCTCGGCGTCACCGCCGAAGCCGCCCGCCGTCTCGTGAGCCGTGCGGTCGCTGGCCTTCGCGACGACGCCGAGAGAATCCTCGCCGTCTGATTCAGCCGAACACGACGAACTGATCACGCTGGAGCGGTTGGAGAAATCCAACCGCTCTGGTCGTTTTCGGCCCCGGTAGCCTTGCGGCATGCTCGAGAGCCGTTCCGCTTGGTCGCCGACGTCATGGCACGACCACTCCGTCGGACAGCAGCCCGACTGGCCGGACCCGGCTGCTCTCGAACAAGCGCTCAAGCAGATCTCGTCGATGCCGCCACTGGTGTTCGCCGGCGAGGCCCGATCACTCCAGAGCGAACTCGCTCGTGTCGCCGCTGGCAATGCGTTCCTCCTCCAGGCCGGCGACTGTGCCGAGAGTTTCGAGGAGTTCTCGGCCGACAACATCCGAGAGAAGCTGCGCGTCATCCTGCAGATGGCGGTGGTCCTGACCTATTCCGTCGGCGTCCCCATCGTGAAGGTCGGCCGCATCGCAGGGCAGTTCGCCAAACCTCGTTCGTCGCCCACCGAGATGGTCGGCGAGCTCGAACTGCCGTCGTTCCGCGGGCACATCGTCAACGATGCGAATCCGTCGGAGGCGGCCCGCGTACCGAACCCCGAGCGGCTCGTGCAGGCCTACCACCAGTCGGCTTCGACACTGAACCTGCTGCGGGCCTTCACAAAGGGGGGATTCGCCGATCTGTCGCGCGTCCACGCATGGACGCAGGAGTTCGTCGCGTCGAGCCCCGAGGGCGAGCGCTACGAGAGCGTGGCCGCGGAGATCGAGCGAGCGCTCGTGTTCATGCGCGCCTGTGGGATCGACACCGAATCGAACCCGAATCTTTCCCAGGTCGATGTCTTCACCTCGCACGAGGCGCTCATCCTCGGCTACGAGGAGGCGCTCACCCGTCAGGATTCGCTCACCGGCGCCTGGTTCGACTGCTCGGCGCACATGCTCTGGATCGGTGATCGCACGCGCGACCTCGACGGCGCTCACGTCGAGGTCCTCCGCGGGGTCGGCAATCCAATCGGCTGCAAGATCGGGCCGACCACCGATGCCGCGTTCGTCCTCGAACTCTGCGACGTGCTCAACCCGTCGCGGATCCCGGGTCGCCTCACGCTGATCAGCCGGATGGGTGCCGCCAAGGTCGAAGAAGGTCTCCGACCGATCCTGCGGGCGGTCAAAGAGGCCGGACACCCGGTTGTGTGGGCGTGCGATCCGATGCACGCCAACACCTACTCCGCAGCGAATGGCCGCAAGACCCGGCATTTCGACGACGTCGTCGCCGAGATCGGCGGCTTCGTACGGGCCCACCGAGCCGAACGCACTTGGCCGGGCGGCATCCACGTCGAGCTCACCGGCGAGAACGTCACCGAGTGTCTCGGTGGCAGCGACGACCTGTCCGACACCGATCTCGATCACCGGTACGAGACGGTGTGCGATCCTCGGCTCAACGCCCGCCAGAGCGTCGACCTCGCCTTCCGGGTCGCTGAACTGCTCCGCGACTTCACCTGAGCGCATCGGGATGTCGGCCCTCCATCTCACGAGCGAGTGGCCCGTCGCCTCGGTGTCGGCCGCAGTCCTTCACGCGGGCGAGGTGGTCGCCACGGTCGGTGATGTCGAGCGGGTCCAGAGGCTTGCGTCGATCTCCAAGCCCATGGCCGCGTGGGCTGCGCTCGTGGCCGTCGAGGAAGGGCTCGTCCGCCTCGACGCTCCCGTCGGTCAACCCGGCTGCACGCTGCGCCACTTGTTGTCGCACGCGGGCGGGTATCCGTTCGATGGTCTCGAACCGATCGCTCGACCCGAGACCACACGGATCTACTCCAACGGCGGCATCGAGCTCGCGGCACAGACGATCGCGTCCGAGGCGGGCATCGACTTCGCCGCCTATCTCCACGAGTCGGTCTTCGATCCGCTCGCGATGACATCGAGCGCGCTGCGCGGATCACCAGCGCACCGCGTCTGGTCGAGCGTCGCCGACACCTGTCGATTCGTCGCCGAGGTGATGCGCCCCACCCTCATCGATCCATCGACGGCGACTGAGGTGGATCGCATCCAGTACCCGGCGCTCGCAGGTATCGTTCCGGGCGTGGGTCGCTATGCGCAGTGCCCCTGGGGGCTGGGGTTCGAGATTCGAGGCGGCAAGCAGCCGCACTGGACCGGCACGACCAACTCGCCGCGCACGTACGGCCACTTCGGCGGGTCGGGCACGATGTTCTGGATCGACCCCGCGCACGATGTCGCTCTGGTCGCGCTCGCCGACCGCGACTTCGACGAGTGGGCCGACGTCGCATTGAGGGCGTGGCCGGAGTTGTCCGACGCCGTCATCGCCGAATGGTCATCCTCCGCCGGAGTCGACCCGTGACCACGTTCAGCCACGGCGACCGCATCCGATACGCCACCACCGGCGAGGACGGCCTGCCACTGGTGCGATATGGATTCATCGGCGGCGTGACCGGCCCCGACGGACCGATCGTGGTGATGCTCGACGGTGAACTCGGCGGCGACGTGGTCGAGCCCGCCCACGTCGAGCCGGTCCACATCTGCAACGTCACGCTCACCCTCGGAGGCTCCGACCTCCTCGACGATCCGTCGCTGCGCCAGGGGCTGGTCAACCTCTGGGCGGCCGAGGCCGAGAGCGCCGGCCTGCAGATCGCCGCACTGCACTGCATCGGTACCGGCGTGCGTGATTCGAGCGAGGGCTATGCGCTCGCCGAGTTGTCGAGCGGCGGTCAGCAGTACGTGCTGCGCGCAACGCTGTGCCTCAAGCAGTACGACGCCGTCGTCGTACACGCCGACCGCCCCAACCGCTGGGAAGTCCTGTAGCCCCGCCCACCCCGCCCCCGTGCGATGTGGCGGCAACCGACGATCAGGTTGGCGCGCGACGGTCGCGTTCGGGATAGCCGTCGGGTGGCAGTGCGCTGATCGGGCCCTGCAGCGCGTGACCACCATCGACGTACAGGCATGCCCCGGTGATGTACGCCGCAGCGGGTGAGCCGAGAAAGACCACCGCATTGGCGACGTCCGACGGCCGCCCCGGGTAGGGCAACGGCACGCCCGACATGTCGTTGCCGACCTGCTCGTCGTAGGTCGACTCCCAGCCCTCGGTGCGAAAAGCGCCCGGCGCCACACAGTTGACACGCACGGTCGGACCCCACTCGAACGCCAACGTCCGTGTCAACTCGATCACGCCGGCGCGCGCCGCAGCGCTGTGGGCAATGCCAGGCACACCCCGCCCGACGATCGCCACCACCTGCACGATGTTGCCACCATCGCCGTCGAGCATCTGGTTGCCGAACACCTGGGTCATCGACCATGTGCCGTTGAGGTTCAGATCGATCACGCTGCGCCAGCCGTTCGGGCTGAAGTCGCGCGCCCTCTGCGGGAACTGGCCGCCGGCGTTGTTGACCAGGATGTCGACCTGATGGCGACCCGCCAACCCCTCCACCGACGCTCGGTCGCGAATGTCGACCACATCGGCGCTCACGGTTCCACCGGTGACGACTGAGATCTCCTCGGCGGCGACATCGAGGCGGTCGCGTCCTCGTGCGGCGATGACCACGTCGGCACCCGCGGCCGACAGCCCTTCGGCGATCGCCAGACCGAGGCCCGAGCCACCGCCGGTGACCAGCGCCGTACGCCCGGCCAGAAGATCCGATGCGAACGGGCTGGCCCGCCCGCTCACGCCTCGTCCAGCGCCGCTTCGCCGAGATAGCTCGCTTCGAGCACGTGACGGTTCGCGGACAGTTCCGCTGCGGTTCCCTGCAGCACCATCTCTCCGTGGTTCAACACGTACCCGCGGTCGGCCACTTCGAGCGCCATGTGCACGTGCTGCTCGACCACGAGCACGCCGCATCCGGTCTGATCCGCGATGTCGCGGACGATCGGGAGCAGGCGCTCGACGATGATCGGCGCGAGACCGAGGCTCATCTCGTCGACGAGCAGGCATTTCGGATCCGAGACCAGCGCGCGGGCGACGGCCAGCATCTGCTGCTCACCACCCGACAGCAGCCCCGCGAGTCGGCCCCCGAGCGGCTTGAGGGCCGGGAGGAGGTCCATTGCTCGGTCGTTCGCCTCGCGACGCTCCTGGCGATTGCCGGTGAGCCCGAGGCGGATGTTCTCGTCGACCGTCAGGTCGAAGAACAACGATCGGTCCTCTGGCACGTGGGCAAGCCCGCGGCGCGCAACGAGGTACGCCTTGTGCCCGTCGACGGGCTCGCCGAGCACCTCGACACTGCCACCGAGCGGCTCGAGCAGGCCCGAGATGGTCAAGAGTGTGGTCGTCTTGCCCGCACCGTTCGGGCCGAGCAGCGCAACGACTTCGCCGGGCGCCACGTGCAACGTGATGTCACGGAGCACGGGAATACCGCCGTAGCCGGCGTGAAGCCCCTGGACGTCGATCAGCCGTTCGTCACTCATCGCCGACCTCCGTCGTGCTCGCTGCTTCCGGTACTCGCATCCCTGCCGATGCCCCGGCCTCGGCCTGCGCCTCGCCGGCGGACTCGCCGAGGTAGGCGGCGATCACGGCCGGATCGGAGCGCACCTGAGCGGGCGGGCCATGGGCGATCACCTTGCCGAAGTCCAAGACATAGATGTAGTCGCAGACGTTCAACACCAGGCCCATGTCGTGGTCGATCAAGAAGAGGCTGACGCCGAGGTCGAGAAAGCTGCGCAGATGCTGGCCGAGGAGATGGCTCTCCTTGGTGTCGAGCCCGGCCGCCGGCTCGTCGAGAAGCAGCAACTTCGGCCTGGCCGCCAAGGCACGTGCGACGCCGATCAGTTTTCGCTGACCGTGGCTGAGGTCGCTCGGGTGCTTGTCCGCGAGATCACCGAGGTCCATCGCGTCGAGAGCGACGTCGACCTGCTCGAGGATGGCCTTCTTGCCGCGTCCCGGTGCGACCACATCGGCGAGGAACGAGTACCACCGCGGACGTTCGGCGGCGACCAGCAGGTTGTCACGAACGGTGAGATCCTCGAACAGCTCCAGCGATTGAAAGGTACGCACGAGGCCCATCTGTGCCCTCGCGTCAGGTTTCTTGCCTGCCAGGTCCTCGCCGTCGAAGGTGACGTAGCCCTCGGTGATGGGTGTGAACCCCGTGATCGCATCGATGAAGGTCGTCTTGCCCGCACCGTTCGGACCGATGAGGCCGACCAGCTTGCCGGCGTCACAATCGAGATCGATGTCGTCGTTGGCGTACAGACCGCCATAGGAGACGCTGAGGCCTCGGGCTTCGAGCAGTGCCATGTCAGCTCACCTCTTGAGCGATCGGGGGGACATTGGTGATGATCGGTGACGACGGTGACGGCGGCGATGCGGCACGATTTCCTCTGACCTGGAGGAACGTCGATCGGATCATCAGTGCAATCAGCGCCCCCAGGATCGGCATCCACAACATCGAGTACGTGTCGACTCGCAGCGGCCACACGATCCAGCCGAGAACGTAGCCGACGAGCGCCGTCGGCCCGAATCGGCGGAGCGCGCTCGCCCAGTGCGAGCCCGCCTCGCCGAAGCTGGGAGAAATGGGTCCGAGCGCCCTGGCGAACGCGAGCACGACCAACCACAGCAGAGCGAAGCTGATCACCACCCACAGTTCGACCGACTCGACGAACTTCGCGTTGTACAGCCACAGCGCGAAGCCAACTACCAGCGCAGCGAGCCCGACCTTGACGATGACACCGCGCGCGCCTCGATACTCCGAACGCAACGTCTCGGCGCCCGGGATCGCGCCGACCGTCCAGTTGCCGAGATGTCTCACGCCCTCGCTGAAGAACGGCGCAACACCTTCCGGGTGCACGATCGCGGTGACGATGATGCCCAGCCCGCTGAGCAACCCGACGTAGCTGTCGATGTTGGTGCCAGCGAAGAAGTAGTTCGACGTGGTCGGCACCAGCGCCGACAGCAGCATGCCGGCCACGATCGCGCCATTGATCGACGAGATACCGGCAAGGTAGGCGAATGCGAGCACCGAGAGGCTGGCGCCGTAGCCGAAGTTGGCCGATGACACCTCGACCTGCTTGAACCCGAGCATGAGGCCGCCGATGCCGGCGATCGCAGCGCTGATCGAGAACGCGAGCAGCTTGGTCCGTGACACGTTGATTCCCGCGGCTGCGGCAGCGCGCTCGTTGGCCCGAACGGCGAGGAACCGTCGCCCGACCCCCGATCGACGCACGTTGGCCACCCCGATCGCGCACAGCGCCAACACGATCGCGGCGAAGATCACGAAGGCCGGATTCTCGTTCTGCTCACGAGCGCTGCGCGCTCCAACGTCGATGCCGAAGATGGTCGGATCCTTCACGTACGCAGGAACGCCAGCGCGCAACTGCGTGATCACGGCGTTCTCGAAGTAGAGACCCTGCAGCGCCACTGCTGCGGCAATCGTGACGACTGCGAGTTGCACACCGCGTATTCGCACGGCCGGGAGCCCGACGATCAACCCGACCACGACTGCGGCGAAGATTCCGATGAGTCCAGCGAGCGGCCAAGCGAGACCGGGCCCCGTGACGGGAACGAGGTTGGATCCGCGTCCGATCCCGTCGGCCATCATGCGGGCGGTGATGAACGCCGCGATTCCGGCGAACGACATCTGCGCCAACGAGATCTGCCCGGTGTAGCCGGTGAGCAGCACGAGCGAGAGCATCACGATCGAGATCACGAGCCCGGTCTGGATCGAGTTGGCGAATCGGGTGCGCCCGCCCGAATCCTCGAAGACGTAGGCAAAGAGGGTCAAGGTGACCACCCAGAAGAAGGCATGTTCGTACACCCGGCGCGGCTCGAGTGCGACGGGCAGGCGCTTCTCCTCGACGGAACCGCGGATCGGCAGCGATTTGCCGCGAATGAACAGCACAACGATGATCACGACGAGCGGCAGGAAGTTGCGCACACCGTTCTGCAACCACTCCAGGTTGCCGGTGAACCAGAGACCCTTGCGGACGTCGAGGAGGGTCTGGACGGCCCCGAGTGCGAGGCCGCCTGCGACGGCGATCGGAATCGATCGCAGCCCGCCGATCAGCGCTGCGGCGAGGGCGGGCACGATGAGCGCCGTGAGCGCAACCGGGGTGATCGTGCCCTGGATCGGACCGACGATGATCACGGCGAGTGTTCCGAGCACGGATGCGATCACCCAGTTGAACGCAGCGAGCCTCTGCGGTGAGTACCCGAGCAGCACCGCTCCCTTCTCGTTGCCGGCAGCGGCGCGGGTGGCCAGACCGAAGCGCGTGTAGCGATACCCCAACCACAACACGAAGCCGGCCAGCACCGCGAAACCGACGACGTAGATCGTGTTGCGGGGAAAGACATTGCCGAGGCCGAGGAAGTTCCGTACGGCCTCGTCGGGAACGACGCTGCGAGGCTGCGGGAACGAGTTGCCGAAGTTGATGAGGGCGACGCCCTGGAGATACAACGCGAGACCCAGGGACGCAACGACCTTGCCGAGCGGCGCCGCGTTGCGCAGCGGTCGAAAGACGAGGAAGTGCGCTCCGAGACCGAGCAGTACCGCCATCAGGAGCGCAAGGATCAACGACGCGGTCATCGGCCAGGTGCCGCCGTCGGACAGTGTGATCTTGACAGGGATGTTGAGTGCCTTGGTGGGAAGGAAGTCGACCCACGGGAAGTAGAACTCTCCGCGGTTCCAGGCGGTGTCGAAGGTGAACATGCCATACATCGCCATGGCGCCGTAACCGAAGTTGATGACTCCGGAACCCTTGTACGACACGACCAGCCCGGCGCCGAGCATGGCGTAGAGCGAGCCCAGGCCGAGGCCCAGCAACAGAGTGAAGATGATGTCGTTCAAGTGCCCGGCCCCCAAGGTCGCGTGATGATCATTGGTGAACTGCGGGGGTCGGGGCCGACCTCATGGTCGGCCCCCACCCCCGCACATTGTTCAGGTGTTCAGGTGTTCAGGTGTCCATGTGTCCGATCACTTGGGTCCGGGACGCAGCTCGGTTCCAGCGACCAGGTCGAGGCCGGTGAACTCCGGGATGACCAAGTCGATCGACTTGGTCGCGGCGTTCCACTGCGTCATGGCGATCTCCGAGCTGCACACCGCAATGTACGGCGCAGGGGCCCCCTGGCAGTTGAGCGGCGGTCCACCGAAAGTCGGCTTCGTGCCGTCGGTCGCCGCGAAGACATCGGCAATCGCGCTGCCCGTGACATCACCCTCGACCGCCTTCGACGCCTCCCAGATGTTCATGATCGCCGAGAAGCCCTGCGTGGCGAAGCCCTTGAACAGGTCGTCGTCGCTCAGGCCGTACTCGGACCCCTTCTCCTGGTAGGTCGTCGCATTCTCGAGATCGGTTCCTTCGAGGTCCTCGAGCGGCGACAACACACTGCCGACCGAACCGGTCAGGTAGATCCCATCGGCGAGATCGCCGGCGGCTTCCATCGCGGTGAAGTCGGTGCAGGCTCCGGAGAGGACCAGCGGAATCTGATCCGGTGTCCAGCCGAGGCGGCCGAGTGCATCGACCATGTTCCAGCAGTCCGCGCCCTGAGCCGAGAACACGATCACGTCCGGTTCGAACGCGAGGACCTCGGTGGCCTGCGGGGTGGCGTCGGGCGTCGCCGGGGCGACAGCGACACCGATGTGTGTCAGGTCGGGCTTCGATCCGGCGCGAACTGCGTCACCGGGCTCGGTGCCGTTGATCACGTCGAGTGGCTTGGCCTCGAGGTCGTTGTAGCAGACCACGCCGGGAGGCGTGTCGGCCCACGGAACGGCGACCTTCTGGACGTCGATGTCCTCGAGTGCCTCGATCTGGTCGGTTGCGAACTGGATGAGCCCGGTGTGGACACCGAGACACCCGCCTCCGGCTCCGATGGCGTAGACGCCCTCGGAGGTGAAGTCGGCGATCGTGATCGGCGTGACCACGACGACGGGAATGTCGGAGCCCTGATAGATCGAGAAGTGGTTGCCGAAGAAGTTGATCGTCGAGATCGCCATCTCGACGCCTTCGGCCGACAGCTCGTTCGCGCAGCGCTGCGAGTCGTCCGGAGAGACGACCGACTTGCACAGCACGATCTCGATCGGGCGGCCACCGAGCCCGCCCAGTTCGGTGTTCACGTACTCGGCCCCGGCCTGGATGGCGAGCGAGAACTCGGGGAACGAGCCGTTCGGGTCTCCCTCGAGGTTCTGGACGCCGATCTTGATCGGCTCGCCGGTTGCCTCTCCCAAGGCTTCCTCGCCTTCGTCGGGTGCATCGGTGCCGGCCGGCGCGTCGGTGCCGGCAGGTGCGTCGGTGCCGGCCGGTGCATCGGTTCCTTCGGG
>JBGTEH010000437.1:0-2103 GCA_041747915.1 Ilumatobacteraceae bacterium | reverse complement strand
TGACCACCTCGGGCAGATTGACGAGAGCGAAGACCGGCCCGTCGAGATTGGTGAAGTATCGGCGCAGAACATCGGCCTCGTCCGCGCTGAAGGACTCGGGGACGTACACAGCCACGAAGAGTCACTCTAGAAGAGCCGACCAGGAGCCTCCGGGATCCTCCGTGCGAAGATCGCCGACGCGCACGTCGCGTGCGCTGGGGAGCCCTGGGAGCTCCCGAACGCACACGACGTCGGAAATCGTGCGTCAGGCGTGGATGACAGCGGCGTCGGGAACGACGGTCACCGAGATGTCGAGCGCTCGCGCGCAACGCCGACCGTCGATCTGGACGCTCATCGGCGTGTCGAAGTTCCACGTTGCGTGGCGGACCGAGCGCGTCGTGATGCCGGTGTGCGGCACATGGGTCGCCGATCGGACGCGTCGGAGGGCCTGCCAACGCTGCCGGAGGCCGAACGAAGCGTCGATCTCGAACACCTCGACCCGTCCGTCATTCGGGTGACCGCGTGGGGCGACGTCCCAGGCACCGATGTACTCGGCGTTCATCACCGCGATCACACTCCCCCGCCACTTGCCGCCGCGCCACCAGGGGTTGGCGATCACGACATGAGCGCATGCTGTGCCCGTCGTGTCGTCGAGACGGACGTCGACGAGGTCGAGCGGGAGTTCGTTCAGCGTTCCGCGACCCTCGACGGACGGATCGCCCAAGGTTCGAGCGAGATCGCCCCCGGCCGCGAACACGGGTGCGCTCGCTGAACCGTCTTTCAGCGCCGCCAGATGCACGGCGAGCGCAACATCGCCGACCACCACGACCAGATCGACGGGTCGCTCGACAGTGCGACCCCAGGGCTCACCCGGCTTGATCGTCATGGGCGTCGAGCGTCGCCGGGGGTGCCGCCGCGGAGCTGTCGGCAACGACGCCCCGAAACGCCTGCTCAGCCGCTGAGGCCGCTGCACGTCGCGTGGAGGGGTCGGGACACACGATCGCAAGCTGTCGGAGGAGGTCGATCAGCTGCTTGGTGGTGCGGACGAAGTCTCCCCCGGTCAGCTCCTCGTCGCCGACCACCTCGGCGAAACCCTCGCCGGCCACCCAGGCATGAGCGATCGCCGCGAATGTCGGATCCGGCGGGCGGTGTTCGCTGAGCCCCACGGCGCGCTCGTTCGCCCGCAGATCCTCGCTGATGGCCGAGAGTCGGCGTGATCGACTGCGCACCTCGTCCGACGAGAACCAGGGCGCCGGTGGAGCGTCGGAACTGCGGTGCTCGTAGACCAGCATCGACACGAGTGCTGCGACGTCGGCTGGGACGAGGCCGTCGAGAAGCCCCGAGCGAATGACCTCGGTCACCAACAGGTCGGACTCGTGGAAGGTTCGCGCCAGCATCTCGCCGGCCTCGGTGAGCGTCCACGTCGGCTGGTCGATGTAGCCGTACGTCGTGAGCACATCGAGCACACGATCGAATTCCTTGGCCAACGACAGGTTCTTGCCGCTCACCCGACGTTCGAGATCGGCAACCTCTCGAGCGATTCGGTCCGCTTGGCCCGCGGCGGCGACCTTGGCGCGTAGATCTGGATCGAGTGCCACCGGATGCTGGTCGGCCCGAGCGCCATCGGACCGTCGCCGCTTGGAGCTGGCCGACGGGCCGAGCTTGACGCTGCGCAGTCGTCGAGCGACGTCATTGCGGTATTCCTTGCGATTCGGAGCGAAGTTCGCTGGGAGCGTGACCGTGCCGACGGGGTGCGGCGCCTCGTCGAAATCGTCGACCACCGCATGGATGCTGGCGGCGGACTTCGTGATCAGCGTGGCGCGCAACCCGCCCTTGCGCTGCGCCGTGGCGATCACGGCAGCCGCACCGCGATAGTTGCCTTTGGCGATGTGGATCACCGCTCCCGGTCGCAGAGCAGCCATCGCATCGGTGATGTCACGACGTTGCGCGTCACGGCCGGCGGCATCGTCGGAGCGTTCGGATTCCTTGAGGCGGCGGTACTCGCCGAGGTCGCCGTAGTCGCTCGTGGCTTGACGGCGAAGGTCGCCGAGAGCGCTGCGCCGCCTCTCGAGTCGAGCTTCCAGGCGGACCACATCGCGATCGGCTTGATATTGGGCGAACGAG
>JBGTEH010000436.1:0-7055 GCA_041747915.1 Ilumatobacteraceae bacterium | reverse complement strand
CACCGAACTCAGGCGTCGGGTATCCGACGAGGTGGGCCTGCCCATCACGGTTGGCATCGCTCGCACGAAGTTCCTCGCCAAGGTGGCGAGCGCCGTCGGAAAGCCCGACGGCCTGCTCGTCGTCGAGCCCGACCGAGAACTCGAGTTCCTGCGCCCGCTCGCAGTGCAGCGCCTGTGGGGAGTCGGACACATCACCGCGACGAAGCTCCACGATCGCGGCATTCACACGGTGGCCGACGTCGCGGCGATGACTCCGCAGGCACTGACTGCGATCGTCGGGAGCGCCATGGGCCATCAGCTCCATGCACTCAGCCACAACCGTGATGCGCGGCGCGTCACCGAGGGGCGACGGCGGCGATCGATCGGATCGCAGCAGGCGCTCGGACGGCGACGGCGCTCACGCGACGAGATCGACGTCGTGTTGTGGCGCCTCGTCGACCGGATCACGAGCCGAATGCGCCACGCCGATCGCACCGGACGCACGGTCACGCTCCGATTCCGATTCGACGACTTCACCAGGGCGACGCGCTCACACTCGCTCGCCGAACCAACGGCGGGCACGTCGACCGTGCACGCCACCGCCGCCGGCATTCTCGACGCAGCATGGCCGTTGGTCGAACGACGCGGTATCAGCCTGCTGGGCGTGTCGGTCGGCAACCTCAGCGATGCCGAGTCGGTCCAACTCGTCCTCCCATTCGAACGCACGGACGCCGAACAACTCGACACCGTGATGGACGCCGTGCGCGACCGATTCGGAAGTTCCTCGCTCCAACGCGCCACGACGATGCGTGGCGACCCCGGTATCCAGCTCCCCATGCTTCCCGACTGACATGAGACGCCGGGGTCTGACCCCGGCGTTTCATGTCGCGTACATTGACGCCATGAGCGCACGAGATCGATTGAGCGGCCCGTCGAACACAGGCGTCTGGTACTTCACCGACGCGATGAGTGTCGGCCAAGCCGCCGAGACCGCTGGCCGGATCGAGTCGCTCGGCTATTCCACCCTGTGGGTGCCCGACACGATGGGACGCGACCCCTTTGCGCATCTTGCTTGGCTGGGGTCGCAGACGTCGACACTCCAGTTCGCCACCGGCATCGCCAGCATCTTTCATCGCCATCCCGGCCCGATGAAGCAGGCCGCCGACACGCTTGCCGAGCAGACCGGCGGCCGGTTCGTGCTCGGCCTCGGCGTGAGCCACGGCCCGATGGTCGAAGGTGTCCGCAAGCTCGACTACTCCAAGCCGCTCACGCAGATGCGCAACTACCTGGCGGCCATGGACGAATCGAGATACATGGCCGTTCCGCCGGCAGAGCCACCACTGCGGCTGCTCGCTGCGCTCGGCCCGAAGATGCTCGAACTGTCGGCGATCGCTGCCGACGGCGCGCACCCCTATTTCGTCACACCGGAGCACACCGCCGAGGCGCGTGAGACGATCGGACCCGACAAGCTGCTGTGCGTCGAGCAGAAGGTGATCGTTTCGACCGACGCCGACGCCGCCCGAGCCGCTGCCAATGTACAGATCGACCGCTACGCCGGCCTGCCGAACTATCGCAACAACTGGAAGCGGATCGGGTTCAGCGAGGACGAGATCGAGCAGCGGACGAACCGCTTCGTCGATCACGTCATCGTGTGGGGCGACGAGGACCGCGTGCGCGCCGGGATCCAGGCGCACTACGACGCCGGGGCCGACCACGTGTGCATCCAGCCGGTCTCGACCGATGGACCGCTCGTGCTCGACTGGAACGCGCTCGAAGCACTCGCCCCGACGACATGAACGACTGGCATCACGTCCGATACGACACGCCCGCCCCGCGCGTCGCCCGTATCACCCTCGCCCGCCCCGAGATGTCGAACGCTCAGAACTACCTGATGATCTCCGAGGTCAACGAGGCCTTCGACGTCGCGGCACGCGACGACGAGATTCGCTGCATCGTGCTCGCCGCCGACGGTGACCACTTCTCGTCGGGCCACGATCTGAGCGATCTCGATGCCGACATGAGCGATCTCCACACGATCGGCACGCAGTGCCATTTCGACGCCGACGGTGCCGAGGGGTACATGGCACGCGAGGCCGAGTTGTACGTGGGGATGTGCTGGCGGTGGCGCAACATCCCCAAGCCGACGATCGCGTCGGTGCAGGGCAAGGTGATCGCCGGCGGGTTGATGCTCGTGTGGCCCATGGATCTCGTCATCTGTTCCGAGGAGGCAACGTTCTCCGACCCGGTCGTTGCCCTCGGGGTGAACGGCCACGAGTACTTCACGCACCCGTACGAAGCCGGAGCGCGCCTCGCCAAGGAGATGCTCTTCACCGGCCGAGCGATCACCGCGCAGGAGGCGCTGATGCACGGAATGGTGAACAAAGTGGTGCCACTCGACGAACTCGAGTCGGCGACATTGGAGATGGCCGCCCACATCGCCCGCCGTCCGATGTTCGGCCTCGCGCTCGCCAAGCAGTCGGTCAACAATTCACTCGACGCGATGGGCCAGTACACCGCGCTGCAGTCGGCGTTCGGTCTTCATCACGTCGCCCACAGCCACAACCGCCTGAAGTTCGACCACCTCATCGACCCCAGTGGCATCAAGGTCATCCGCGACGAAGCCTGATGTAACGCTGGTGTCCGACACCAGCGTTACATGAGGCGGTCGAGGATGTTGCGGGTGATCTGTTCGACGTGGCGGTCTCGTTCGGCGAGGCCCCACACCCAGTCGGTGCAGCCCGACGTGATGACGGTTCCCCCGCCGTTCGCCACGTACGAGCCCAGCACGGCGTGGCCATGAGCGATTCGTTCAACCGAGGCGGCGTCGCGATCGTCGAACAGGCGTGACGCGATGAACTCGATCTCCGAGGGCTCGTGTGGTGCCGGCGGACGCGAGGCTGTCGTGCGGGTGAAGTGGGCAGCGGGCGCGAGCCCGAGGATCTCGAAGTCGGGCGGTGTGCCGTCGCTTCCGGTCGGGTAGGCCAGGCCGTCGCGCATGGTGAAGTCGCAGCCGTCGCATTCGTAGCCGACGATGCTGGCCGACGCCCCGAGCACGTCGCCGTACTGCAGCCCCGTGCCGTCGAAGATCCAATGGTCGGCGCGCTGCAGCGTGTACCCGCCCGCACCGTGGGTCACTCGCTTGCCGATGCGGTGGTAGCCGCCGCGACTGAAGCTCACGCCAGTCATCTGGTTCTCGGGTCGTTCGACGAGATGGTCGGACCAGATGGTCGTCAACACGGCCTGGCGATCGGTGCCGAAGACGGGATCGTGCTTGAACATCCCCTTGTATCCGACCATCGTCGTCGCCCGACCGTCGGCGCCGGCATCCTCCATCCGCACCTGCCAGAACGCCGTGTTCCCCGACAGGAACGCTGCACTGCCGCCGCGCTCGATGAAGCCCTCCACCGTGTCGCGCATCGGGCCCGACCAGTACTCGTCGTGACCGATCGACAGATACAGCCGGTACGGCGACGCAGGTCCGAGTACGTCGGGTCGCTCCTGGAGGTCCGCGTTGGTGACCATGTCGATCGCGTAGCCCTCGCGGTCGGCCCACTCGACGAACGGCAGCTCCCAGTTCGGCCAGCCGGCCGAGCCAGCCCACGGCGACAGATGGTTCATGCGGAGATAACCGACGTGACTGGCCGACTGATGATCGGGAGGATGAAGCGACGTCACCCGCTGGCCGGCCCCCGGCGGCTTGGAGAGGTAGCCGGGGGCCATCGGCCGCTGCAACGACGCCGACGTCGCCCCCGAGTACAGGTTGCGGCCCCCGAAGTCGTTGTATGCATGCCAGGTGTTGGTGCCGAGAGCGAGCAGGATCGTCGCCTGGGTGGTGTCGAGATCAGGCCGCACGACGAAGAAGGCGTGGGTCTGACGCTCCCGTCCGTCGACGTCGATCGTGAGCAGAACTTCGTAGTAGCCCGACGGCCAATCGGGCTCGACGCCGATCTCCGATGCGACCGGCCAGCCGCACCCCGACTGCGACGCATCGGCCGGAGCCGGATGATCACCGGCCGGCACGTCGGCCTCGGAGAACACGATCGTTCGAGTGGCCCCGATGTGGGCGACCTCGACCGCCACCGGGCGGCCGCCCGCCGACGACACATGGAGTGCGACGCGATCACCACCGTCGACCGATTGGGGCCAGCAGTATCCGGTCACCGTTTCGTACGCCATCACGCGACCCTACGCGCACGGTCGCGACACCGCCGGATGCGACCGGTACGTTCGAAGGCGGACATGATCGCACCGCCCGCCGCCGAACTCGTGAATCGTCCGAGCGACGGTCGAGTCGTCACCCGCACCCGAACCGTACGTCTCGGCGATGTCGACGCCCGAGCCCGGCTCCGCCTCGACGCGACCGCTCGGTACCTCCAGGACATCGCCACCGACGACTCCACCGACGCCGGGCTGGTCGACGCGTTCGGGTGGGTCGTTCGGCGAACCATGATCGACGTGCGTCGGGCGGCATCGCTGGGTGAATCGCTCGAGATGGCGACGTTCTGCTCGGGCACCGGGCGCAGTTGGGCCGAGAGGCGCACGTCGATCGTGGGCGAACGCGGCGCATCGATCGAAGCCGTCGGTCTGTGGATCCGCGTCGACGCTGCCTCCGGACGGCCGACGGCTCTCGGCGACGAGTTCCTCGACGTGTACGCAGCAGCGGCAGCCGGTCGGCGGGTGTCGTCACGGCTCCGACTCCCGCCACCACCCGAGTCGGCCGAACGCCGGCCGTGGCCGATCCGACGCGTCGACATCGACCCGTTGAACCACATGAACAACGCAGCGCAGTGGGCGATCGTCGAGGAGTCCCTCCCACCCGACGAGTCGCGCCGCGGTGTCGCCGAAGTCGAGCACCGTGCGGGAGTCGACGCTGACCTGACGGTCGACCTGGTCACCGCCGACGACGAGGTGGAGCGCTCCGCCTGGCTCGTCGCCGACGGCTCGGTTCTCACAGCCACTCGATGGACGCCGGCACGATGACCGCCCAACAGAAAGCGAACAGCGGCGCTCCCGGACTCATCTGCTTGCAGGGCGGACGGGAACTGACGCCGCCGTGCGACGAGATGGATATCGCGGTGCTCGAGCGGTGCGCCGGTCGCGTCGTCGTGCTGGCCGGGTCAGCGAGGCCAGGTGGCGACTACGCCGGTTCGTCGGCGCGTACCGTCGCCCACTACCGCCGTCTCGGAACCGCCGTCGACGTGATCCCTGATCCTCGCGACGATCCCAGAGCGGCGCTCGACGCGCTCGCCGCCGATGTCGGCTTGGTCGTTCTCCCCGGTGGATCGCCGGGCGGGTTGCTCGCCGTGCTCGACTTGGCCTCGCATGGGGCGACGATCGGCGCACGTCTGGTCGAGCTGTGGTCGACCGGAACGGCGATCTCGGGAGCGTCGGCCGGGGCGATGGTGCTGTGTGAGCACGTCGTCACGCCCGGCCGCGGTGGCGCACCTGCCATCGGCTTGGCGATCGCCCCTGGTCTGGCCGTCCCCCACTGGACACCGGGCTCCGAGCGGCGGTGGGCGCTTCCCGACGTGATGCTGTGGGGCCTGCCCGAGTGCGGCGGCGTGCTGATCGACGACGGCACGATGATCGGCGTCGGCCAGGGCACGCCCTCGTTCCGCATCGACGACAACTGGGCCGCGCTGGATCGCGAGGAGCCGCGCGCCGTTCCGCACTTTTCCACCGACTGAGTGCGCGACACTCCACCGATGGCCGACGCAACCGACATCACTGTCCGCCCCATCCACCTCGGTCTGGGCGCGACCGCCGAGATCGAACCCGAGTTCACCGGTGCGATGGAGTGGTACGGCGCGTATTCACAGCGCCACGCCGCCGACGGCGCCGAGGGTCGCCTGGTGACGATGCACTCCTTCCACGAAGCGTGGGACGTGTGGGAGATGCATCCGGTCGGCAGCGAGGTGGTGCTGTGCACCGACGGCCAGATCACGTTGCATCAGGAGCACGCCGACGGCTCGACCGCCACGGTCACTCTCGGCGCCGGCGAGTACGCCATCAACCCGCCAGGCACCTGGCACACCGCCGACATCGAATCGGTCGCGACCGCGTTGTTCATCACAGCGGGCGAGGGCACCGATCACCGACCGCGCTGACTCGCTGTAACGCCGGTGTCTGACACCAGCGCTACAGCGGATTCTGCCTCCGGCAGAAGGGAGCACATCGATCGCTCGGCGCGGCCACGATGTGGAGATGACGACACTCAGCGACGAACGGTTGGCCGACCGGTTGATGGACCGACGGATCGTGGTGTTGGGCGACGAGGTGACCGACGAGTCGGCCAACCGGATCGTCTCTCAACTCCTCGTGCTGTCGGCCGACGATCCCGAGTCGGACATCTGTCTCTACATCAACTCTCCCGGCGGATCGGTGCTCGCCGGCCTCGCCATCTACGACGTGATGCAGCTGGTACCGAACGATGTCGGCACGGTCGCGATCGGCCTCGCCGCGAGCATGGGCCAGGTGTTGCTGTGTGGCGGTGCGGCCGGCAAGCGCTACGCACTCCCCAACGCGCAGGTCCTGATGCACGAGGGGTCGGCCGGGCTCGGTGGCACCGCTGCCGACGTGGAGATCCAGGCTGCGCACCTGGTGGCGACGCTCGACCGCATGCGTTCGATCATCTCGCACCACACCGGCCGCCCGCTCCAACAGGTGATCGACGACGTGGGTCGCGACCGATGGTTCGACGCGCCGGGCGCACGCGACTACGGGTTCGTCGACCACGTCGTGTCGTCGCTCGACGAGATCAGCCCGGCAGCGCGGCCCCGATCGATCGGGCTGACAGGCGGGGTGCGACAGTGAGCAGCTACACGATCCCCAGCGTCGTCGAGTCGACGGCACGCGGCGAGCGTGTCACCGACATCTACAGCCGCCTGCTCAGCGAGCGCATCGTGTTCCTCGGCACGCCGATCGACGACGGCGTTGCCAATGTGGTCATCGCCCAGATGCTCCATCTCGCCTCCGACAAGCCGTCGAGCGACATTCATCTCTACATCAACTCGCCCGGTGGTTCGTTCACGGCGATGATGGCGATCTACGACACGATGCGCTTCGTCGCTCCCGAC